>JBHHVK010000319.1:0-1502 GCA_046754205.1 Thermodesulfobacteriota bacterium | reverse complement strand
AAGGGCCTTCTTATTATTCTTTTTCATCCTCTTCTCTTGACCTGTTCAGGTATTCCCGGAAGGGTAGCACCGGGCGGGCTACCGCCGTTCAGGTGCATTCCGGTGAATGCACCTGTTGCGGATCTCTATGGCGCCGAAGGCTTTCAACCTGATAGCCTTTATTGTCAGTGCCGTGTCCCTCGCGGGACCCGGCGGCGCGGCCTCTGGCCCGTAAAGCGGCCCTGCCGCTTACCGAGGACCCTGACGGGTCCTCACTCCGTCCTCAGACTCGTACTTCCATGCGGACAGGTTTGGCGGTATGTTGGCACCGGCAACCCCCCGGCGTCAGCACCTCGCCAGGAGCGTGCGATCGACGTTCAGTCTTACGTTCATGGCCCGGAGCAGGATGGTGACCCTGTCGCCTCCCTTGAGCTCCTGGACGAAGACCGCGTCGAGGCCCTCGAAGGGGCCGCCCTTGATGTAGACCGCGTCGCCGGAGGCGAGGGCGGTCGGGCCTATGTCCACCGGGCCGTTCTTGGTCCTGGCCCTGATCGCGCTTATTATCTCCCCCGGCACCACGGCGGGGACGCCCTCGGGCCCCACCAGGCTCCTCACCCCCCTGGTGAACTTCACCATGCGGTAGTCCCTCGGTATGTCGAGACTTACGAATACGTAGCAGGGAAAGAGCGGCGTGGTGACCACCTGCGCCTTTCTCCTTATGTACTTCCTCTCCCTTATCTTGGGGTTGAGGACCTCGAAGCCGCAGTCCGACAGCTTCAGCGCCACCCTGTCCTCCTGTCTCGGTTTCGTGTATATGAGGTACCAGTTGCTCATCGCGGACAGTGCTCCTTTTCCGTAGGGCTCCATTCCCGGGGCCCTTTCTTTGGCTACCTCGCCCCTCGCCCGGTAAGAATAATCTTGAGAGTCATGAAGAATATGATGAAGTCCAGGAGCGGGGACATGTTCTTGATGTAGTAGATGTCATACTGGAGCTTTTCCAGAGCGTCCTGCACGCTCGCCCCGTAGGGGTACTTGATCTGGGCCCAGCCCGTAACCCCGGGCTTTACCGTGTGCCTGACCTCGTAGTAGGGTATCGACTCCTTGAGCTTTTCGACGAAAAAGGGCCTTTCCGGCCTCGGCCCCGCAAAACTCATGTCGCCCATGATGACGTTTATGAGCTGCGGGAGTTCGTCTATCCTCAGTTTTCTCATGACCGCGCCCACGCGCGTGACCCTCGCGTCGTTGGTCTCGGCCCAGACGGGACCGGTCTCCTTTTCGGCATCGACCTGCATGGAGCGGAACTTGTGTATCTCGAAGAGCCTGCCGTTCTCGCCGACCCTGGTCTGGTTGAACAGGACGGGGCCCCTGGAGTCGAGCTTTATGAGGAGCGCGGTGACGAGCATGAGCGGGGCCGCGACCACGAGGCCGATCGAGGCGAGTATCAGGTCGAATATCCTCTTGATTATCTTTCTCGACCTGAGCGACTTGAAGCCGTCGGAGAAGACCATCCAGCTCGGCTTGAG
>JBHHVK010000318.1:0-1503 GCA_046754205.1 Thermodesulfobacteriota bacterium | reverse complement strand
CGACCTGGAGGGTTTCTACGACCGGGTGGCGGACATGGACGTGGACCGCGTCTATCTGGGCGAGGTGGTCTGCGCCAGGAAGCGGCTATTCGGGGGTCTCGGTCCCGGGCGGATGGAGGCTATCGCCTCGAAGCTCGAGCGCGCGGGCAAGAAGGTCGTGCTCTCGAGCCTCGCCGTCGTATCCAACGAGGAGGAGCTGGAGGCCACCCGCCAGCTCTGCGCCCTCGGCCGCCCGGTGGAGGCCAACGACATGAGCGTATTTAACATCGTCGACCCCCGTGAAAGGGAGGTCACCGCGGGGCCGCACATAACGAGCTACAACGTGCCGAGCGTCGAGTTCCTCGCCGGGGTCGGCGTGGGGAGGGTCGTACTGCCCGTGGAGCTCCCGGGGGAATCGATAAGGTACATGGCCGCCCACTCGGGCCTTGCGACCGAGGTCTTCAGCCACGGCAAGGCCCCGCTCGCCTTTTCCTGGAGGTGCTACACCTCGCGCGCCTACGGCCTCGACAAGACCGACTGCAGGCACGACTGTGCCCGCTTTCCCGACGGCATGGTGGTCTCAACCACCGAGGGTACGCCGGTCTTCACCATAAACGGCACGTCCGTACTCTCCGCCGGGACCTACACCCTGGTGGAGTTCACCGACCAGCTCGCCCGTGCCGGCGTCGCGGCCATGAGGATTTCACCCCAGCCCGAGGGCACCGGTGAGGTCGTTCGTATCTTCAGGCAGAGGCTCGCGGGCGCCATCTCCGCCGAGGAGGCCCTGGAGGGGGTGGAGAGGGTCAGCCCCGGGCCGGTCTACAACGGCTGGTACATGGCGGGTGCGGGCAGGGACTTCGTCCCGAGGGCGGGCTGAAAGATACCCGGGGGGCCTTCGCCCCGGGCAGAAAAGTGAGGTGTGGATATGGCTGATTTATTCGACAGGGCGATACTCATAGGCATGGGGCTCGAGAAGAAGGCGAGGGAGGCCCTCTCAGAGCTCCAGAGCGCCGGCAAGAGCGAGACGGAGGCCCGCGAGGGAGGGGAGCTTCCCCCCAAAGAGGCGGCCGAGAACAAGGTCGTCGAGGAGGGTATACACCTCTTGAGGGACCTCGTCTCCACCTTGAAGGGGATGAAGGAGAAGGTGGAGGGGGACGTCACCGGGGCCTCGGAGAAGCTCTTCGAGCGCATGGGCGTGGCCACGGACGAGGAGATAGAGGTCGTTAAGGAGATGGCCAGGGTCGCGCGCGAGAAGGCCGACGAGCTCGAACGGAGGGTGGCCATCCTCGAAGGAAAGATTGCGGCAAAGGAGTAAGCCCCCGCGTCCCGCAGCCATGGGCGAGGCGGCCGCGGCCCGCGCGGCCGCCTCCGCATTACGTCGGCCGCGCCGCTTCCGCCCCTTTGGACTTTTCAGATGAAGAGACATCCATACAAGAACATCCGGCGCCTCAACAAGATAATAATCACGCTCATAAGGTACGGCTTCGGCGGCCTTGTGGCCGAGATGCGCATCTTCCCCTTCTT
>JBHHVK010000317.1:0-1534 GCA_046754205.1 Thermodesulfobacteriota bacterium | reverse complement strand
GGCTCACCGCCTGCGGGCTCGGCCGGGGCCTGGGCCTCTGGCTTAAGCTCGTCCTCGTTGAACTCGATGTCGTAGAAGTCAGACTCCGGGGCGGCCGAAGCCTCCGGTGCGGCCGGGGCGGCCTCCTTGGCTTCCGTGGGGGCGGAGACGTCCTCGAGGGAGAAACCCTCGTCAAAGCCCGGGATGGGCCCCGTCTCCTCGGCCCCGGCATCTGGCTTTTTTGCGAACTCCTCGGAGATGCCGAGAAAATCTCCCTCGCCCCACTCTTCGGCTATATCGAAGGCAGGCTCCTCGTCGAGGGCCGAGGCCGCGGCGGAAGGTTCTGAGGGGGCGGGGCGGGCGGGCTCGGCCCTTGCGGTCAGACTCCTTACCTTGTCCAGGAGGTCCTGCGACTCGAAGGGCTTGATGATGTGGTCGTCCGCGCCCACTCGCTCGGCCTCGGACAGGTCCAGGGGCTCGAAGGTCCCTGCAAGGAGCATCACCGGGGTGGACCTGAGCGCCTGGTCGCTCTTGAGCGCCTCGCAGACCTCGTAGCCGTTCCTGCCGGGCATGCCCACGTCGACCATGACAAGGTCCGGCTTCAGCTCCCTGGCCTTCCGGACGGCCTCATCACCGTCGCCGACTATTTCAAGCTGGTAATCCTCGTTTGCGAACGTTATCGAGATAACCTTCTGGATCGTAACGCTGTCGTCGGCCAGAAGTATCTTTTTCGACATCTCAACCCTCCGTGAGTTAAGGGGTTATTATTCATTGTTATCATTTAACGATTCCGCAAGTCAAGGGCTTTTATCCCTGCGCCCGGGCGCGTGGCCACAGGACATACGCGGCCCGTCCGGGGCCTTTCGGCATACACTACCTATCGTCTTCCGGTTGGAAAAACTTTAGGAATCTCGCAGGCGGGGACATCGGGCGGGCGCCCGGGGGGGGCGTCTTTTATCCATTCAGACCCCCGGCTCATGGGCCGCATCGCTGATGTCACGGCCGGTGAAGCGACGGCAGGGCCCCGGGGATTGCCGGGTTTGCGGATAAAATACCTTTCATGACAATTCCCCGATTTTTCCGCTATACTGTATGGGACACCCTGATAAAGATGATAAAGACCGCCCGTCGGACCCGGAGCGCCGGGGCTGCGGAAGGCAAGACCAGCGCCTGTGGAGGTCAGGACGACTCTAAAGAGGGGGTTTCTCATCCGTGGAAAAGGAAGTAGGGAAAGAGGGCAGGGGCCGGGAGTTCCTCAGGGAGCTGGCCAGGCACATGGAGGTGGACAGGTGTCGCGCCCGCGACTGCCTCTACGACGCGCTCGTTAAGATGAAGCACGACCACCCCGAGCTCAGCGGCGAGGTCGACCGCTTCGCCATGGAAAAAATCCTCAACGAGCCCTGCACGCCGGCGGACCTCTGGGGCAAGATACAGAAGAAGATGGGACGGAGCTGACCCCGGCTGACCCCACTACCCCGTACCCGGCACGGCGAGGATACGTGCGCCGCGCGCGCGTCACGGGCCCGGGCGTAATCGAGTGGAGCGAGAAGTGCTT
>JBHHVK010000316.1:0-1611 GCA_046754205.1 Thermodesulfobacteriota bacterium | reverse complement strand
AGGGGGTCAAAAAACCTATATCCTCCATGCCCGGGTCCTTCCAGATGTCGGTGGACAAGGCGGCCGAAGAGGCGCGCGAGGTCGCCTCTCTCGGCATCCCGGCCGTGATACTCTTCGGCATACCCGAGGTGAAGGACGAGACGGGCAGCTCCGCGGTCGACCCCGGGGGGCCGGTGCAGGAGGCCATAAGGGCCATAAAGGAGGCCGCTCCGGGGCTCCTGGTCATAACCGACGTCTGCATGTGCGAATACACATCCCACGGCCATTGTGGTATTATTAAAGAAGGCGACGTGGACAACGACGCCACGCTCGAGCTCCTCGCCGCCGAGGCCCTCTCGCACGCCGAGGCCGGGGCCGACATCGTCGCCCCCTCGGACATGATGGACGGCCGCGTCGGGGCCATACGCGAGGCGCTGGACCGGGGCGGCCACACGGGCGTGCCGATAATGAGCTACGCCGCCAAGTACGCGTCGGCCTTTTACGGCCCCTTCAGGGAGGCGGCCGAGTCCGCCCCGGAGTTCGGCGACCGGAGGAGCTACCAGATGGACCCCGGCAACTCGGACGAGGCCATAAGGGAGGTGGAGCTCGACATAGACGAGGGCGCCGACATAATAATGGTAAAGCCCGCGCTCCCCTATCTCGATATAATACGCAGGGTAAAGGAGACCTTCGGCTATCCCACGGCCGCCTACCACGTCAGCGGCGAATACTCGATGATACTGGCCGCGGGAGAGAAGGGCTGGCTCGACGCCAAGCGGGCGATGATGGAGTCTCTGGTCGGCATAAAGCGCGCCGGGGCGGACATGATACTCACCTACTACGCCAGGGAGGCGGCGCGTATACTGAGGGAAGGCGGATAGGCCCCAGGGCCTTTCATTGATGGAGACGCCGGTCTTCACCGTCCGGCGCCGAGGGCCCTCCGACGGGGTCCGCATAATCGACGGAGAAGAAAAGGAGATATCGCGATGCACGGAAATGCGCCCAAAGGCCACCCCCACGAGGTCCCGGGGCTCGGCCATGGAAAAGGTAAAGGCAAGGGGGGACACCCCGGGGGGCACCCTGGCGGACACCCCGGCGGGGGCGGCGGAGAGGCCGACAAGTCCGGCGGCAGGAAGTGGCTCCCGAGGCTCATAGCGTGGGAGATGACGCGGAGCTGCAACCTCGACTGCATACACTGCCGCGCCGCGGCGCGTTTCGGCCCCTACGCCAACGAGCTGACCACGGAGGAGAGCAAGAGGTTCCTCGACGACGTGGCGAGCTTTTCCAACCCCATCATGATAATGACCGGCGGCGAGCCGATGATGAGGGACGACATCTGGGAGCTGGCCAGGTACGGCACGGACCTCGGGCTCCGCATGGTCATGGCCCCCTGCGGCCTGCTCGTCACCGAGGAGACGGCCCAGAAGATGATAGACTCGGGCATCCAGCGCGTGAGCTTCTCCATAGACGGGGCCACGGCCGAGAGCCACGACAACTTCCGCCGCGTCAAGGGCGCCTTCGACAGCGTGATGAAGGCCATAGAGAACGTAAAGAAGGTGGGGCTCGATTTTCAGGTAAACACCACCATCACCAAGCACAACCTCGAGGAGCTGCCCCGGATACTCGACCTCG
>JBHHVK010000315.1:0-1628 GCA_046754205.1 Thermodesulfobacteriota bacterium | reverse complement strand
ACAGGGTCTTGAAGTTCATCGACCCGGCCACCGGGGGGGTCGTGGCCATAAGGCCAGACATCACCCCGCAGATAGCCCGGGTGGTGGCCACCCGCATGAGGGACGCGGAGCTTCCCCTGAAGCTGTGCTACAATGAGAACGTCCTGAGATACGCCGACCCGAGGGGCGGCAAGTCCAGGGAGGTCCTGCAGATCGGGGCGGAGTACATCTCCTGCGAGCCGTCGCCCGAGGCGGACGCCGAGATGATAGTGACCGCCATAGAGGCTCTCTCCGGGGTCGGCCTCGGAAGCTTCAAGATAGACATAGGGGACGTGGGGTTCATAAGGGCGGTCCTCGCCAGGCTCACCATAAGCCCGGAGGAGAGGGAGCTCGTAAAGGAGGCCGTCGCCATAAAGGACGCCTCTTCGCTCGAGCGCGTCCTCGACCAGCTCGGCCCCAAGGTCTCGAAGGCGGACAGGCGGATGCTCATCGAGCTCACCACCCTGTACGGCGAGGAGGAGGTGCTCGGCAAGGCGCTGGCCGACGTGAAAGACCCGGAGGCGCAGGCCGCGCTCACCAACCTCAAGGCCGTCGTGGACATAGTCGCCGCAAAGGGCTGCATGGACTTCGTCACCATCGACCTCGGCGAGGTCAGGGGCTTCGACTACTACACAGGCATGATCTTCGAGGGCTTCGCCTCCGGGGTGGGAAAGCCCATACTGAGCGGCGGCCGGTACGACACGCTGCTCGCCGGATACGGATACGCGTGCGCGGCCACCGGCTTCGCCTTTGACGTGGAACACATAGTGACCGCCCTTGAGGTGAGCGCGTAACTCAACGCGGGGGGGCGGGGGAAGGGGGACGGGGGCGCGGGGCGGCCTCCGGTCGCATCAACGCCGGTCAAGGATAAAGGGGTCTAAGGGGCAGCGGATGGCTAATACCGTGGTTATAGTCGGCGTCCAGTGGGGTGACGAGGGCAAGGGCAAGATCGTCGACATCCTCGGCGAAGACGCGGACATGGTGGTGCGCTTCCAGGGTGGCAACAACGCCGGGCACACCGTCATCGTGGACGGCGAGAAGTACGTCTTCCACCTCATACCCTCCGGCATCCTCCACCCGGGCACCGTATGCGTCATCGGGGACGGGGTCGTCGTGGACCCCGAGGTCCTCATGAACGAGATAGGGGTCCTTCGCGAGAGGGGCCTGTACAGGCCCGCGGACCTCCTCATAAGCAAGGACGCCCACCTCATAATGCCCTACCACAAAAAGCTCGACGTCTCTCGCGAAAAACTCAGGGGAGACGCCAGGATAGGCACCACGGGACGCGGCATCGGCCCGGCCTACGAGGACAAGGTGTCGAGGTGCGGCGTAAAGGCGGGCGACCTCCTCGACGAAGGCGGGTTCCGCCGCAAGGTCGAGTCCAACCTCCAGGAGAAGAACCACTACATACTGAGCGTCCTCCACGAGGAGGGCTTCGAGACGGACGATATATGCAGCGCCTATATGAGGCTGGCCGAGTCCCTTGCCCCCCACATCGTCAACACCTCGAGGCTCATAAACGACGCCATCAGGGACGGCAGGAAGATACTCTTCGAAGGCGCCCAGGGCACGCTGCTCGACGTGGACCACGGCACCTACCCTTACGTGAC
>JBHHVK010000314.1:0-1642 GCA_046754205.1 Thermodesulfobacteriota bacterium | reverse complement strand
CCGAGCCGGCCTGGCGGACCGAGGGATAGGAGCCGTAGAGCATTATGCCGGGCCTTACGAGGTCGAGCCGGCTGGCGGGCATCTCCACGGCCGCGGCGCTGTTCGCGATGCTCAGGACCCCGGGGTCGATCCCCATGGACCTTATCCCGGCCACGCACTCGCCGAAGACCTCTATCTGATGGAGCGTAAAGGTCTTGTCCTCGGCCTCCGACTCGGCGAGATGGCTCATGACCCCCTCGAGGCGAAGCCCGCCGAGGGTCCTGAATTCCTCGAAGAAAGCGGTAAGCGCGGCGGGAAGGAGCCCGAGCCGCCCCATGCCCGTGTCTATCTTGACGTAGACGGGCCGGACGAGGCCGGCCGAACGGGCCGCGGCGTCGACGGCGCGGGCCGCGGCGATGTCGAAGACCACGGGGGTGAGGTCATGGCCGACTGCCTCCCGGGCCTGGTCCGGGTATACTCCGCCGAGGACCACCACGGGGGTGTATATGCCGGCCCGGCGCAGTCGCAGGCCCTCCTCCACCATGGCCACCCCGAGGCAGTCGCACCCCATGGAGGCGAGCGCCCGTGAGACCTCCACGTCGCCGTGTCCGTAGGCGTCGGCCTTCACCACAGCCATCACCCTGACTTCAGGTCCGACGATCTTTTTAAGCTCCCTGAAGTTGTGGCCAAGGGCTCCGGTGTCCACCACCGCGGCCGTGGGCCGGCCGTGGCATCCTTCGCCGGCCGCGGCCGACCGCTGCCGGTCTGGCGAGTTTCTCAATGGCTCAAGCCCCCCTCCGTGCAAAAACCCTCGCTGGTTCCAGGACAATATATCACCCCCGGCGTCCCATGACAAGCCTAACGGAACGCCCCGGCAGGGGCGCCAGTACGTCTATTTTCAGGTCCGGGACAGGTCATTGCAGGGACCGGGGATGCCGGGGCATGAGAGGCGGGGCGGATGCGGGAGTAAGGCCGGCGGGGGGTTCGCCCCCGATGCGGACGGTCCACTACCAAAGACCCCTGAGGCGGACGCGCCGGGGGCGGAGGCATGCGTGCTCACGGGCCTCTATCCGGGAAATAGGTCGTGGGGTGGCCTTGAAGGCCGGGCCGCCGGGGTTCCGGCGGCCCGGTTCGAGGCCGGAAGATTGCCTGCCTTCGGACTTAAACGAAGGGGTTGGCGAAGAGCAGTATGAGCGCGATGACGAGGGCGTAGATGGCGAGAGACTCCATCATGGCGAGACCGACGAGCATCGTGGTGAGTATCTTTCCCGATGCCCCGGGGTTCCTCGCTATCCCTTCGACGGCGCCCCTGACGGCGTTGCCCTGCCCGATGCCGGGGCCGAATGCGCCGAGGCCCATGCCGATGCCGGCGGCTATGAAGAGCGCCGCTATGGCCAGACCCCCGCCCTGCGTTCCACCGGCGGCCTCTTCAGCGGCCATGGCCGCGGACGAGGATAAGAGGACGACAAGCGCGATTATTCCACTAAGTATCCCTTTCATCTATCTTTCACCTCCTGAGTATGTATGCTCTATTTTTACGCCTCAAGTGCGATTGAGCCTCTGGTAAGCCTTGCGGGGCGGACGCCCCTTCGCCCCCTCGCCCCCTCTTCCCCCCGTTACACCCCTCTCCCCCCGGCCGCCCCCGGCCACAACAGGCCCCCTT
>JBHHVK010000313.1:0-1648 GCA_046754205.1 Thermodesulfobacteriota bacterium | reverse complement strand
TGTTGCCGCCGTGAAAGGGCGGAGTCCTTGGCCTCTAGACGATGGGGACTATGCAATTATCGGGCGGGCGGGGAAAAACTTTAGGGCGGAGGTCGCGACCAGACGCCGGCGGCCGAGCCGCCGGGCCATGACTAGCCCGGGCACCCCCCAGGCACCCCCCAGGCACCCCCCCCTGCCCCCTGGAGATGGTGAGCCGCCGGGGGCTCGAACCCCGGACCACCTGCTTAAAAGGCAGATGCTCTACCAACTGAGCTAGCGGCTCAACGCTTGAAGTCCGAAAAAGCGAAGCAAAAACAGCCCGGCGATTTGCGCCCCGGGCCGTAACCATGCTAATTCTAAATAATTAACACAGGACGTCCGGTATTGTCAAACCCAAAAACCGGTCAACGGGGGTCAACCGGCCCCGGCGCCCGGGGCCCCGCCCCCGCCGGGGCCGAGGAGGAAGAGCGCCCTCAAGTCCTTCCGGCCGAACTCCACGTACCTGTATGTTATGCCCGCAATGGCGAAGAGGACGGCGAAGTAGGCCGTCAGGTTAAAGGCGGTGTATTCGTTGTCCCTTATGACGGCGTATATGGTCATCTGGTGCCAGACATAGAGGGAGTAGCACATCATCCCTATGACCTGCACGGGCCGGTTGGTGAAGACGAACCTCACCGCCCCCCCCTCCATGGAAAGGAGGCTCACCATGATGAGGGCGAACCCAGCATGAAACAGGTTGGAGAGAAAGGGCACGGCGGCCCAGTGGAGCCTCTCCAGATGGTGATAATCCCACAGGTTGCACCCCAGGGCCACCAGGACGACACCGGCGAAGAAGAGCGGCGCCGGGTATGCGAGGGGCCTCGGCCTGAGCCTTTTGACGTAGAGGCCGGCGGCGAGCATGCCGAGGACGAAGTCGTCCATCCTTCCCAGGACGCTGTCCTTAATGGGGTTGAAGTGGAGGCTGTCGATGGGGAAGTGCTCCCAGTAAATTACGCCGAGGAACCTCGTGGCGAGCCCTATGGCCGCCACGACGACGAAGAGCCTCACGAGGCCGAGCCTCCGGCCGAGCAGCAGCAAGACCGGGAAGAGCAGGCTGAACCATATCTCAATGCCTATGGACCAGAGCACGCCGTTGTACTTCGGAAACCACATGTCCCGGGTGAAGTTGAAGGTGGCCGTGACCATGAGGAGGAGGTTTCTCAGGGCCTGGGCGTCCCTGTGCAGGATGTCGAAGAAGAAGAACATGGAGAGCAGTATGGAGAGGTAGTACAGCGGCAGGAGCCTGGCGGCCCTGTGGCCGTAGAAGGCGGCGGCGTCCGCGGCCGAGGCGAGCTTCCTTCGCCCTTCGGCGTAGGGGAGGTAGAGGACGAAGCCGGAGAGTATGAAGAAGAGGTTCACCCCCACCCAGCCGTGACCGAGGAAGGCGATCGGGAAGAGATCGACGCCGCCGAGCGAAACGGGGAACCGCCCGGCGGGGACGTTTGAGTAGAACAGGTGGAAAAAGATGACCCAGAGGATGGCGAACCCCCTGAGGCCGTTTATCACGTCTATCTTCTTCATGGAGGCAGTCTCTAAGAGGGGGCTTCGAGCGGGCCCGATAACTTAAAAAGGGGCCGCGGGCGGGCCCGCGACCCCTGGCAAGGGTCTGGTGGAGGGTACCGGGATCGAA
>JBHHVK010000312.1:0-1651 GCA_046754205.1 Thermodesulfobacteriota bacterium | reverse complement strand
TTTCGTAGGGCGGATCTGAAGGCCTCAGGGCTTTCACTATCCGCCCTTTTTTGTTAGCCAGGCCCCTTCGGAGGTTCCTTTTCCCATGAAGTTCATAGACGAGGCGAGCATATACGTAAAGGCCGGCGACGGCGGCAGCGGCTGCGTCAGCTTCCGCAGGGAGAAGTTCGTCCCCAGGGGCGGGCCCGACGGCGGCGACGGGGGCAGGGGAGGGGACGTGGTCTTTGTGGCCTCCGAGAGGATGACGAGCCTTCTGGACTTCAAGTACAGGCGAGAGTTCAAGGCCGAAAAGGGCCGCCCCGGCCAGGGGAGCCTCAAGTCCGGAAGGAAGGGCAGAGACCTCCTCATAAAGGTCCCGGTGGGCACGGTCATAAAGGACGCCTCCACGGGCGAGGTCCTCGCCGACCTCGTACGGCCGCGCCAGAGGTTCGCCTGCTGCAGGGGCGGGCTCGGCGGAAAGGGCAACGCCTTCTTCAAGTCCGCGCGCCGCCAGGCCCCCAAGTTCGCCCAGCCCGGCACCGAGGGCGGCGAGCTCCAGGTAAAACTCGAATTGAAGCTCCTGGCCGATGTCGGTATAATAGGTTTTCCCAACGCGGGGAAATCCACCCTCATCTCCCATATCTCGGCGGCGAGGCCCAAGATAGCAGATTACCCCTTCACCACCCTCGTGCCGAACCTCGGCGTCGTCAAATACGGCGGCTTCGGGGGCTTCGTCGTGGCCGACATACCCGGGCTCATCGAGGGTGCCCACGGCGGCAAGGGCCTCGGGGTGAGGTTCCTCAAACACATCGAGAGGACGCGGCTCTTCGTCCACGTCCTCGACCTCTCGCCCTTTACGGGCAGGGACCCGGCCGAAGACTTCCGGGTGGTCAACGGCGAGCTCGCCTCTTTCAAGGCGGAACTGGCCGAGAGGCCCCAGGTCGTGGCCCTGAACAAGGCGGACATCCCCGAGGCGGGCGAGAAGGCCGAGGAGCTGTTGAAGTTCTTCAATGGATTGGGTATAAAGGTCTTCATCATCTCGGCCGTAACGGGCCGCGGCCTCGGCGAGCTCGTAAACTACGTGGGAAGCGAGGTGGAAAGGCTCAGGGCCGCGACCTCGGCGGAGAATTCGGCCCCCGCCCCCGCCCCCCCCGCCTCGCCGAATAAGGACGAGGCCGGGGCGTAACGACTGAAAGCGGGTAAGAGGAGTTGAAGGACCGGAGAAAAAAGATAATATCAAAGGCGCGCCGGGTCATCATAAAGGTCGGAAGCGCGGTCCTCGCCGGTGACAGCGAGATATTCGACCACCTCGCCGGCGAGGTCGCCCGCCTCAGGGCCGCCGGCCGCGAGGCGGCCATCGTAACCTCTGGCGCCGTGGCCAGGGGGATGATAAAGCTCGGCAGGAAGACCCCGCCGGCCACCATCCCCGAGCGCCAGGCCGTGGCCGCGGCCGGGCAGACCAGCCTCATGGCGCTCTACGACGTCGCCTTCTCGAGCGTGGGAGGCTCCGTCGCGCAGGTGCTCCTGACCCACGACGACCTCGCCGACCGCAAACGCTTCCTCAACGCGCGGAACACCCTCGCGGCGCTCCTGAGGCTCGGCATCGTCCCCGTAATAAACGAGAACGACACCGTGGCCACCGAGGAGATAAAGTTCGGCGACAACGACCTGC
>JBHHVK010000311.1:0-1665 GCA_046754205.1 Thermodesulfobacteriota bacterium | reverse complement strand
CCCTCCCTCATCATGAGGAACTGGTTGTTGTCGAACTGCTGGTAGCAGGAGGGGCAGCAGAGCACCATGGCGTCGGCGCCCTCGGCCTTGAGCTCCTTTAACTTCATCCGAGCCATGTTCATGGCGTTGTCGTGCTGGTCGACGCGGTCGAGCCCCTGGCCGCAGCACTGCATCTTCGACGAGTACTGCATGCTCTCCGCCCCGAGGGCCCTTATGAGGTTGTCGAACTTCCTCGGATTGAGAGGGTCGTCGTTGTTCAGCGCGTGCGACGGCCTTATCATGTGGCAGCCGTAGTGGAGCGCGATCTTCATCCCGGAAAAATCTTTTTCAATATAGCGCTTGAGCTTGAGCATGCCCACCTGGTCGTGGAAGAAGGGGACGAGGTGGGCGAGGCCCGCCTGGCCCTTGAACTCGCGCCCCACACCGGCAAGGAGCTCATTGACCTTATCCTTTTCCCCGGGGTGGGCCTTCAGCTCGCTCGCCACGCTCGCAAGGTTGGAGACGCAGCCCGTGCAGGGGCTTACGAGGTCGAGGCCTTCGGCGTCGGCAAGGGCGACGTTCCTCGCCGCGGTGACCACGAAGGTGGCGTGGTCGACGTTGTTCACAAGCGACTTTTCCGGGCAGCAGGTAAAGCCGTCGAGGTCCCTGTAGGGGAGCTTCAGCTTTTCGAGGACGAGCCTCGTCGATTTTTCCAGAAAGGGGAAACGCGTCGGTATGGTGCATCCCCAGAAGATGGCGAAGTCTTTCATTATGGCTACCTCGTGTAATAAACGGACCGGAGCGCATGCCCGGCGGGAGACGAAAGAGGCGTTTTCAGAATACCGTGATTCCGGGAAGATGCGTCACGCCGGAGCGATGGGGCGCCAACCTCCCCCGCCGCTCCCAGACTCCCCTGAAGCGCAGGGCTCCGGGGAGGGCCTGGGGTTCGAGGGAGGGCGTGTCCATCCTGCCCGGCCCCCGGGCGGAGTAGAGTCGTGCAACCCCGGCCGCGCGCCTGTCTTTCTCGAAACGAGCGGCCGGGGCTGCGATACGCTTGATTTTTCGTGCGTGAGGGAACGGTCTTGCTAATACTGTGGTGGAACTGCAATAAACCGGTTAACTCCACTCAGGCAGGCACACAGGCGTCGGTCGGGCAGACCTCGGCGCATTTGGGCTCATCGTGGTAGCCCTTGCATTCGACACAGACTTCGGGGTCGATGACGTATATGTCGCCCTCGCTGATGGCGTCAACGGGACACTCGGGGAGACATACGCCGCAAGCCACGCAATCCTCTGTTATCTTAAGAGCCAAGTGTTATCACCACCTTCCCTTTTTTGATTTTCAGGCGCCGGGTCCGACGCCTTGAGGTATACTTTCTTCTGTATACTGTATACTAACTCACCTCAATCGAAAAGACAAGTTTTTTTTAAGGGACGGCCGCCACGGCCCGTGAAGCGGTCTCAGGGCTTCATGGCGAGGAGCTTCAGCTCCGTCATCTCCTCGATGGCGTACCGGATGCCCTCGCGGCCGAAGCCGCTCTGTTTCACCCCTCCGTAGGGCATGTTATCGGACCTGTAGGTGGGGATATCGCCCACGATGACCCCTCCCACGTCGAGGTTGTCATAGGCGTAGAAGACCCTCCCTGAGTCTCTCGTGAAGACCCCGGCCTGGAGGCCGTAGAGCCC
>JBHHVK010000310.1:0-1692 GCA_046754205.1 Thermodesulfobacteriota bacterium | reverse complement strand
AACAGGTCGCGGAAGGTCTCCAGGTACACGCTCTGCGAGATAATCGAGCCGAGGGTGGAGGAGGTATTCGAGCTCGTCCTGCGCGAGCTACACAAGTCCGGGTACAAGTCCCTCGTATCCTCGGGCGTCGTGCTGACCGGGGGCACTTCGGCGCTCCCCGGCTGCGAGGAGCTCGCCGAGCAGGTCTTCAGCCTCCCCGTAAGGGGAGGGACCCCGAGGGGGATTACCGGGCTCGTCGACGTGGTGATGAACCCCATGTACTCCACGGGCGTGGGCCTGGTCATATACGGGGCTCGCCACATGAGGGCGAACCAGTTCGAGAGGGGGACGAGCAACATGTTCGGTAAGCTCTCGTCGAGGATGAAGGGCTGGATGAAGGAGTTTTTCTGATAAGCATAAGAATGTAAGGCGCGCCGCAGCCGGCGGCCGGGACTATTAGCGGGGGCAACCTCAAGGAGGTGGGTATGGTTATACAATTGCACGACGGATTCAACAGCGGGGCCAGGCTCAAGGTAATCGGCGTCGGCGGCTGCGGCGGAAACGCCGTCAACACCATGATAGAGCACGGGCTTGAGGGCGTGGAGTTCCTCGCCGCCAACACGGACAGCCAGGCCCTGGCCAAGAACATGGCCACCATGAAGATCCAGCTCGGGGCCTCGCTCACCAAGGGCCTCGGCGCCGGGGCCAACCCGGAGATCGGCAGGCAGTCGGCCCAGGAGAGCAGGGACCAGCTCGCCGAGGGACTTGCCGGGGCGGACATGGTATTTATCACCGCCGGCATGGGTGGAGGCACGGGCACGGGAGGGGCCCCGGTGGTGGCCGAGGCCGCAAGGCAGAGCGGGGCCCTGGTGGTGGCGGTCGTCACCAAGCCCTTCAGCTTCGAGGGGACCAAGAAGATGAAGCAGGCCGACGAAGGGCTCGATACCCTGAGGGGGGTCGTGGACACGGTCATCACCATACCCAACCAGAGGCTCCTTTCCGTGGCCGACAGGAACATGAGCCTCGCCGACGCCTTCAGGCGCGCCGACGAGGTGCTGCTCCAGGCCGTAAAGGGCATCTCCGACGTCATAACCATCCCCGGGCTCGTCAACGTGGACTTCGCGGACGTCAAGACGATCATGGGAGAGATGGGCCAGGCCCTCATGGGCAGCGGGGTAGCCGAAGGGGAGACCCGCGCCGCCGACGCGGCCCGCAAGGCCATAAGCTCGCCGCTCCTCGAGGACATCTCCATAAGCGGCGCCAGGGGGGTGCTCATAAACATCACCGGCTCCTCGAACATGAGCATACACGACGTGAACGAGGCGAGCTCGCTCATCTACGACGAGGCCCACGACGACGCCCACATAATATTCGGCGCCGTGGTCGACGAGTCCATGGGCGACGAGCTGAGGGTCACCGTCATAGCCACGGGCTTCGGCAAGGCGGAGGAGAAGGAGAGGGGCCTGCCCACGGCCATGGTCATCGACGACCTCGACGTGCCCACGCACATAAGGAGGGAGCAGGAGAAGCACTGCGGGATAAAGAGCCACGAGATACAGCGCGTGGGAAAGCTCGGAGGCTATAACGACGAAGAGGACTATTACGATACGCCTACCTTCCTCAGGAAGCAGGCGGACTGACACCCCCGCACCCCCGGCTTTGACCACCCACCACCTGTTTAGGTAGCGCAGGGCCGGGGGCCCGCCAAGCCGC
>JBHHVK010000309.1:0-1693 GCA_046754205.1 Thermodesulfobacteriota bacterium | reverse complement strand
AGGTCCTCGTCGGTGGAGACGTAATCGAGGCAGTCGTCCATGAGCTGGTATGCCGTGCCGAGGCCCATGCCGTAGTTGGCGAGCGCCACCTCCCTTTCGAGCGGGACCTCCCCGAGGATGGCCGCCACCTGGGCCGCCGCCGAGATAAGGGCCGCCGTCTTGTTCGTGACCACCTCGAGGTATTCCTTCTCCGTGGTGTCGGCGTCGCTGTGTTTTATGAGCTGGAGGACCTCGCCTTCGGCCATCCGTGTCGTCGTCTGCGAGAGGACCTGGAGGATGCGCATGTCCCCGTAGGTCACGGCGAGGCTGAAGGCCTTCGAGAGCAGATAATCGCCCACGAGGATGCTCGCCCCGTCGCCCCAGACCGTGTTGGCCGACGCCTCGCCGCGCCTCAGGTTGGCGTTGTCCACGACGTCGTCATGCAGCAGCGTGGCGGTGTGTATGAACTCCACCACGCCGGCGAGCGGTATGTGGCGGTCGCCGCCGTACCCGCAGAGCCTCGAGCAGAGGAGCAGGACCAGGGGCCTGAAACGCTTGCCCCCGCTTCTGAGGATGTACTCGCTCACCTTGCTCACAAGGTACACGTCGGAGTTGAGGTTCGTCTTGAACCCCTCCTCGACCCTCCGCATGTCGTCCTCGAAGAGGTCGAAGACCTCCTCGATCGGCATGACGGGCTCGGTCTTTTTCTTCATCTCCATTACCATGGATATCCGCTTTCGTGGGGAAAGGCCGCCGGAAACGCCACCGGGGGCGCAGTGTAAATGTTACCCCATCGGCGCAATCCTGTCAAAGACAATTTAAGGCAAATCAAACGGTTTCGCGACGGAAGGGGGCGTCCTACAGCACGCAGACCCCCTTAATAAGGCACCTCTCGCATTTTCGTGGGTCCATCTTCTTCGGGCATTTGTCGAGTATCCCGAGCCTGCATAGAGAAAAGTCGTACTTTACCGGGTCTTCGGGGTCGAGCCTCTTGAGCGCGTCGGTTATCTCCTCGGCCATGGCCCAGCCGGGGCTCCTGCGGGTCGTAAGGCCGATGTTTTGCGATATGCGGGCTATGTGGGTATCGAGAGGGATAACGAGCCTCGACGGAGAAACCCCCTTCCAGAGGCCGAAGTCGAGGTCGTCGCCGCGCCTTACCATCCACCGGAGGTAGAGGTTCATGCGCTTGCAGGCGCTCCCGCCCTCGGGCGACGGGAAGAAGAACCTCACGCCCGCCCCTGGCGGCAGGGCCTCTGTTCCGTATACCGGGGCGGAGTCGAGGGCGAGCGCCCTCGCCGAAAAGGACGCGAGGCCGCCCTTGACGTTCCTGGCCCCGGGGTCGTCGCCTTCGAGGAAAAAACCCCCGATGGAGCCGGCCCGCTCTATCATCTGGCGGGCGAAGTACAGAAGGCAGACGAGGTCGCGCCCGTCGTTGAACCTGTGTACGAAGGGGCCGAAGAGCCTGAGCCCGCTTGCGGGGTCGAGGGATGTGACGAACTCGAAGGGGCTTGGGCCCATGACGCCGAAGACCTTTTCGAGGTTTTTCCTTATGTTTGCCACGCGGCCGTAGGCGAGGGATGCCGAGACGAGGCCCACGACCTCCCGGTCCCCGGCGCGGGTGTAGCGGTGGACGAACTCGAGCGGGTCGGTAGCGAGGAACTCGAGGTCAAAGGTCCTGTAGAGCCTGTCGAGGCGGGCCTTGAGGCGGCGGGTT
>JBHHVK010000308.1:0-1715 GCA_046754205.1 Thermodesulfobacteriota bacterium | reverse complement strand
CCATGAGCTCGAAAGGAGGGGCCACGAGGTCTGGGTCTGCGACCTGCCCCATCACCACGCCGAGAGGTATACAAAGTGCAACATCGCGAATTACAGGCAGCTCGAGAGGGTATTCGATAACCGGGAGTTCGACTACGTCTACAACCTCGCCGCCGAGTTCGGACGGTGGAACGGCGAGGACTACTTCGATACCCTCTGGGAGACCAACTGCGTCGGCACCAAGAACATCATAAGGCTCCAGGAGAGATACGGCTTCCGCCTCGTGCATTTCTCGAGCTCCGAGGTCTACGGCGACTACGAGGGCGTGATGAGCGAGGACGTGATGGACACCCACGAGATACGCCAATTAAACGATTACGCCATCAGCAAGTGGGTCAACGAGCAGCAGATAATGAACTCCGCCGCCATGCACGGGACCGAATCCGTCCGTGTCAGGCTCTTCAACACCTACGGACCGGGGGAGTACTACAGCCCCTACAGGTCCGTGGCCTGCCTGTTCATCTACCGGGCGCTGCTCGGGCTCCCCTACAAGGTCTACCTCAACCATCACAGGACGAGCTCCTACGTCACCGACACCGTGAATACGCTCTCCAACATAGTCGACAGCTTCACCCCCGGGGAGGTCTACAACATCGGGGGGCTCGAGTACCACGACATAAAGCTCCTCTCCGACCTCATCTTGAAGCACGCCGGCGCGGACGAGTCGCTCGTCTCCTACGAGGAGGGCGAGCCCTTCACCACGAAGAACAAGCGCATAGACTGCGCAAAGGCGGTTCGCGACCTCGGCCACAACCCCGTGGTGAGCCTCGACGACGGTATAAAGAGGACTGTCGAGTGGATGAGGAGCGTATACTTCAAGGAGGAGATCATTTAGTCCGCCCCGGCCCATCCGTCCATGGGCCGGGCGCCCATGCCCATGATATATATAATACTCCCGGCATATAACGAAGAGCACAAGATAGCGTCCGTCATGAAAGACATAGACGCCACTCTCGCCTCGGCGGGCGTGGGCCGCGACGGCTACAGGATACTGCTCGTCAACGACGGGTCCACCGACGACACCCTCGGAGCGGCCCGCGCCGTGCAGGGGGTCCTGCCCATTGACATAATCGACCATGGGGTAAACCGCGGCGTCCACGAGGGCTTCCGCTCCGGCTTCAACGCGGCCCTGGCCCTCGCCTCGGACGACGACATCATCTTCACCATGGACGCCGACGGCACCCACGACGTCTCCCGCACCCCGGAGATGATAGACAGAATCAGGGAGGGGTGGGATATCGTGATAGCCTCGAGGCTCAGGCCGGGGGCGAAGATCATAGGGGTGCCGCTGTACAGGAACGTCCTCACCTACGGGGCGAGCTTCTTCGTCAAGCTCCTCTTCCGCACGCCGGGGGCGCGGGACTTCTCCATATTCCACCGCGCCTACCGGGCGAGCGCCCTCAGGGAGCTGATGGGGGCCTACGGCCAAAGGTTCATAGAGGCCGAAGGCTTTACCTCCAACGCCGAGGTGCTGATAAAGGCCTACAGGTACTTCGGGCCTCATGCCCGCATATGCGAGGTCCCCTGCACGCTCCGGTACGAGATGAAGGCCGGGCCGAGCAAGATGAAGGTGCTGGAGAACATCTTGGGGTATCTCACGATGGCCTGGCGGGTGAAGTTCGGCCCCGTGCCGGCGAGGATGAAGGCCTCCAGACCGGCTCGGTCCTCCAGACCGG
>JBHHVK010000307.1:0-1718 GCA_046754205.1 Thermodesulfobacteriota bacterium | reverse complement strand
AGACGAGCCAGAGGATGGGGTATTGCGCCTCCACGTGTATCTCTATCTCTTTTTCAAAGTCTCTCGCATTCATGCTATTTATCGGTTCTACCGTTATTTGAGGTTGGTTTCAGTAGCGTACGCTTAATTATATCATACTATAGACCGTATGCCATATTCAAACCTGAAGGCAAGGGCGTCCGCCAGGCCTGCAACCCGCTAAACCATGGCTGAAAACGTCCGATATAACTATACGGGGAGGCGGCCCCCCCCGGGGTTTACATCCGCGCCCTTTTTGTTTATTCTTTAGGACAGGGACGGGACCGTGCCTCCTGCCCCCATAGAAACCCTGAGAGGTCAACGAAAGAGATGAGAGGCGTCAGTACGAGGATATCCGCCGCCGCGGCCGCCGTCCTTCTCGCCGCTCCGCTTGCGGGCTGCACCCTCCTCCCCGTGGCTCTGCCGCTGGCGCTGCCGGTGCTCGCAACCGGCGCCCGCGGAGGGGTGGAATACACCGTAACGAACACGGCCTACCGGACCTTCAGCAGCCCCATCGTGGACGTTGAGGAGTCCACCCACAGGGCGCTCGAGAAGATGGCCATCGAAGAGATATCCCAGGAAGAGGTCGAGGACGGGGTCAAGATAACGGCCTTAACCAGAAGGCTCAACATATACATCACCCTTGAGAGCATCACCCCGGCCACCACAAAGGTGAAGGTAAACGCCAAGCGTGGGCCGATCCTGAAGGACAAGGCCACCGCAACGGAGATAATCCAGCAGATGAAGGTCATGCTCGACCCCCCGGTGATGCCCGCGATGGCCTCGCCGGAGTGAGCCCGCGCAGGCCACCCGGCCCCGGAGGGCCCGTCTAAAGCCGCCTGCGCCTGTGACGCCTCTTTATGTCCTCGAGGACCTCGGAGGCCTCGGCCCTGTGGGGGCCCGGTACGTGGAGCTCGGTAGCGTGGTCCGAGACCTCCACAAGACGGTTGCGGATGTTGCGCCTGTTCATCTCCTGGGTGACCAGGAGGGTAAGGGCGGTGGGGAAAGTCCCGGCAAGATGGAACTCCCCCCAGCCGGTCCTGTCGCCTCTTCTTCGCATCGCCGACTCCTACGGCACGGTGGTCATGGCCGCGCCTTTTCCTCCCCTCTTTACTACCACAGCCGCGCGGGACCTTCAATAGTCCCGATGAGGGGGGGGCAGGGGGCTGGTGGCGGAAAGGGGCGCCCGTGGCGTCGAAAAGGGGTCGATATTGCACGATGAAGGTTGAAAGGTTGAGATGATAAGGATACTTCTCGCGCTCGACAGCTCTCTTGAGACCGTATCGACCGGGCTCGCCGACGACTACGACCTCGACGTGCTCGAGGCCGGCCGTTCCCTCCACGACAAGGTCACCGGGAACAGCTACGACCTCGTGCTCATCGATGGCGGCCACGAGCGTCTGCCCGAGATCAAGGCCTCTGACCCGAGGGTGGAGGTGATAACCCTGGGCTGCGGGGAGATGGACGAGGTGGAGGCGGTAAGGCTCGGGGCCTCGGAGTGCATACCGCTGCCGCTGGACACGGAGCGCCTCCGAAGGAGTGTAAAGGAGATCTGCGACATGGTGCTCGCCCGGCGCGAGACCGGGGAGCTGGAAAAACAGCTCTTCGAGCGCTACACCTTCGCCAACGTCGTGGGCAAGAACCCGCAGATGCTCGAGATATTCAACTTCATACGCAGGATAGCCCCCTTCTACAGGACC
>JBHHVK010000306.1:0-1725 GCA_046754205.1 Thermodesulfobacteriota bacterium | reverse complement strand
CCACCTTGGTGAGCTTCGGCATTATCTCGAAGTGCCAGTGGTAGTATTCGCTCCCGCCGTCTTTTAGCGGCGAGGCGTGAAGTATGAAGTTGTAGGGGGGGTAGTTCAAGACCTTATCAAGACGTCTGAGGACGTCGGAGAAGATTATCGAGAGGTTCTCGTAGTGGTGCTTCTGGCAGTTCTCGAAGCAGGCCTCGTGCGCCTTGGGGAGTATCCATGTCTCGAAGGGGGACTTGGGCGCGTAGGGGGTCACGGCTATGAAGTCGCGGTTCTCGGCCACGACACGGAGGCCCTGCATTATCTCCTGTCGGATGATGTCGCAGAAGATGCACCTCTCCTTGAAGTTGAAGTACTCGAGCGCCCCGTCGAGCTCCTCGGCGACCCTCTTGGGGATGATGGGCAGCGCGATGAGCTGGGAGTGGGAATGCTCGAGAGTGGCCCCGGCGGCGTCGCCGTTGTTCTTGAATATGAGTATGTAGCGGAGCCTGGGGTCCTTCTTGAGGTCTATGATCCTGTCCCTGTAGGCCCAGAGGACCTCCTCGAAGGCGGCCGGGCTGAGCTGAGAGAGGGTCTCGTTGTGGTCCGGGGTTTCTATTATGACCTCGTGGGCCCCCACGCCGTTCATCTTGTCGTAGACCCCGTCGCCCTCCCTGGATATCTCCCCCTCCACCTTCAGGGCCGGGAACTTGTTCGGCACCACGCGCACGTGCCAGCCGGTGGAGTCCGGCTCCCCGCCGTTCTTCCTGTAGGCGAGTATCTCGGCGGGGGTCTTCGACTCGTTTCCGGGGCAGAAGGGGCAGAAGCCGCCCTTGTTGGTGGGCTGGACGAGCTCGAACTCGCTGGGGCGCTTGCCCCTCTCGGTGGATATTATTACCCACCTTCCTATTATGGGGTCTTTTCTAAGTTCAGGCATCTAGGCAAAACCTTCTCGTTGGATTTTTGAAAAGACAGGGGACGTGGGAAGCGGGAGGGCCTTCAGGAGGCGTTGTTGACGTCGAACCCGCCCTTTTCCATCTCCTCGGCCTCCTTCTTGCACTCTATGCAGCAGGTGGTGACGGGCCTGACCTCGAGCCTCTTGTCGTCTATGGGCTCACCGCAGATGTCGCATATCCCGTAGGACCCGTCCTCTATCCTGCCGAGCGCCTCTTTTATCTTGCTGATGAGCTTTCTTTCCCTGTCCTTCACCCTCAGCAGGAAGTTGCGGTCGGTTTCAAGAGAGGCCCTGTCGCCGGGGTCGGGGAAGTTGTCCTCAGGGGACTCGCTCATCCCGCTTACGACCCTCTCGGCGCCGCTCAGCAGATCATCGAGCTTTCCGTTGAGCAGAGCCCTGAAGTATTCACGCCTTTCTTTATCCATAGATGAATTTAACCAGAAAAAGCCGTCCCTGTAAATATTATTTATTTCGGTCGAACTTCTAAGTTCTTTATTCTCTTATGAATGTTCCGCTCTTCCCGCCGCTCTTTCTCCGCAGCATCACGTCCCCGATCACCATCTCCCTGTCGGCGGCCTTGCACATGTCGTATACGGTGAGCGCGGCCGCGGCCACGGCCACGAGGGCCTCCATCTCCACGCCCGTGGCCGCGGCCACCCGGGCCGTAGCGGTTATCTCGACGGCCGGGGGCGAGGTCTTTGTGGAGAACTCCACCGACACGCTCGTAACGTTCAGGGGATGGCAGAGCGGGATGAGCTCGCCGGTCTTCTTCGCGGCCATGATCCCGGCGACCC
>JBHHVK010000305.1:0-1725 GCA_046754205.1 Thermodesulfobacteriota bacterium | reverse complement strand
GCCCCGGAATAGGAGCCGTAGCTCGTGGTGGAGTCGGATATCTGGCAGAAGTAGCTCCAGACGGGCGTGTCGAGGCGTTTGAGGTCCTGAGTGAGCATGGGGACGACGCAGATGGGGAAGTCCCCGGCGATGCCCCCCCCTATCTGGAAGAACCCGACGCCGGCTCCGGAGCTTTCCCCGTACCAGTCGGCGAGCCAGGTCATGTACTCTATGCCGGACTTCACCGTCGACGGTTTGAGTGTACCCTGGATGCAGGACGCGGCGAACATGTTGCCGAGGGTGGAGTCCTCCCAGCCGGGCACCACGATGGGGATGTCGCGCTCGCAGGCCGCCGCGACCCATGAGTCCGACGGGTCTATGTCGTAGCTCTCCTTGAGCGCCCCGGACCTTATGACCCTGTAGAAGTACTCGTGGGGGAAACACCTCTCGCCCCTCGCCTCGGCCTCCTTCCACTCCTTTATCACGTGCCGCTCGAGCCTCCGCATCGCCTCTTCCTCGGGTATGCAGGTGTCGGTGACCCGGTTGAGCCCCCTGGCGAGTAGCCCTTTCTCGTCCTCGGGGGTGAGGTCCCTGTAGTCCGGCACGCGCCTGTAGCTGGTGTGGGCCACGAGGTTGAAGAGGTCTTCCTCGATGTTCGCCCCTGTGCAGCTTATTATGTCCACCTTGCCGCGGCGTATCATCTCGGCGAGCGTCTTGCCGAGCTCGGCGGTGCTCATGGCGCCGGCGAGCGTAATCATCATCGCCCCGCCGGCGTCGATGTGCGCCGCGTAGGCCCGGGCGGCGTCGGCCAGGGCCGCGGCGTTGAAGTGAAGATAGTGGGTGTCGATGAATTCCGAGATGGGTCCCTTGCTCATGTCGCTCCCTTCCCCCCTGGCTTCTTTTAATACGGCCGCTCTAAAGATTATAATTTCAACCCCCCTCTGTCAAGCCGGAGGGGGACAGGCGGGGTGGCCGTTTCAAAAACGGAGGCGACGGCCCTACGCCTTGACACAGGGCGGGCCTCCCTGTATCCTCCCCTGTAGAACGTGCCTTCGGCACGTGGAACAGGCCTTTTCACTTTCCTTTCCGTGGGCATGCGACGATGGGCCTCAAACAGACGCTTTTCCCGAACCTTACCCGACTTGCTGGGGCGGGCCTCGCCGAGCGGGTGCGCTACAGGGTGGTCTGCAAGTATCTCGGCGGCGTGCTCCTGATACTGGCGGGGGCCAGCCTCCTTGCCTGCCTGGTATCGATGTCCCTCGGCGAAGGGTGGCTGTACCGGCTCTTCTATCTCTTCTACGCCGCGGCGAGCGGGGCGTGCGGCTGGCTCCTGTACAGGATGGTCCCGGAAAAGGAGATAAACCTCCCCGAGGCCGCGGCCATCGCCTCCCTTTCCTTTCTCCTGGGGAGCCTCGCCGGGGGCGTAATCTTTTTTTTCCTCGCGGGCATGCCCGCCCTCGACGCCTGGTTCGAGGCGATGAGCGGGTTCACCACCACGGGCTTCAGTCTCCTGGACGTGGAGGCCGCGCCGGTCTCCGTCCTCTTCTACAGGGCCCTGAGCCAGTGGCTCGGGGGGATAGGCTTCGTGATGATAACGGTGAGTCTGCTCATGGCGAGCGGGTCCTCGGCCGTGACCTTCATAAGGGAGGAGTCCCGGGAAAAGCTCTTCCCCAGGATGGCCCGCCACGTACAGATCATCGCCCTGACCTACATGGCCCTTACGGTCCTCGGCGTGGTCGGCCTCCT
>JBHHVK010000304.1:0-1727 GCA_046754205.1 Thermodesulfobacteriota bacterium | reverse complement strand
AAAATAATCCATCCAGACCCGCACGGCCGCGACTGAAAGAACGCGGCCTTTTTTTTGGCCCGGGGGCGGCGGAGTTCATTATCTCAAAGGGCGGGCCTCGACAGATGAAGATTATACGCGCCAGGGACAAGAGATTCCCACGGTTCCTCGCCCGCGTCACCGGACGCGGCGCTGCGGACACGCGCGCCGTGGAGGCGGCGGTACGCACGATCCTCGATGACGTGAGGAGCGAAGGGGACTCCGCTCTCGCCAGGCATACAAAGGAATTCGACGGCGTGGACCTGAAGGGGAGGACCGAAGTCACCGCCGGAGAGATAAACGCGGCCGTCAGAAAGGTCCCCAAAAGGGACATGCGGCTCCTTGAGCTCGCCGCCTCCCGCGTGGAGGACTTCCACAGGCGCCAGCTCGCCAACTCCTGGTTTACGACCTCCCCCGACGGTGTGACCCTCGGCACGAGGATAACGCCTGTGGAGAGGGCCGGCATCTACGTGCCCGGCGGCAAGGCGGCCTACCCCTCGACGGTCATCATGAACGCCGTGCCCGCAAGGGTGGCCGGCGTGGACGAGCTCGTAATGGTCACGCCCCCCGGCAGGCGCGGGATATCCCCTTACGTCCTCGCCGCGGCGAGCATCACCGGCGTGGACAGGGTGTTCAGGGTCGGCGGCGCCCAGGCCGTCGGGGCGCTCGCTTACGGCACCGAAACCGTCCCCCGGGTCGACAAGATAACCGGCCCCGGCAACATATACGTGGCTACGGCCAAGAGGCTCGTCTACGGCGCGGTGGACATAGACATGATAGCCGGCCCCAGCGAGATACTCGTCATAAACGACGGCACGGGCGAGCCCTCCTGGATAGCCGCCGACCTCCTCAGCCAGGCCGAGCACGACGAGCTCGCCTCCGCTATCCTCGTAACGACGTCGCCGAAGATGGCCGGGCTCGTCTCCGGGGAGGTCGAAAGGCGCCTCAAGAAGCTCGGCAGGCGCGCCATAGCCGAGGCCTCGATAAGGGACTACGGCGCGATAATCGTGGCCTCCACCATCGAGGAGGCGGTGAGCATATCCAACAGGCTCGCGCCCGAGCACCTCGAGCTCTTCGTCGAAAACCCCTTCGAGGTCCTGGGGCTCGTGAGAAACGCCGGGGCCGTCTTCATGGGCCGCTTTACGCCCGAGGCGATGGGGGATTACCTCGCGGGCCCGAACCACACGCTCCCCACCGGGGGCACCGCCCGGTTCAGCTCGCCACTGGGCGTTGAGGACTTCACGAAGAGGACGAGCGTGGTAAGCTTCTCCGAAAAGGGCGCGGAGGCCCTCGGCCCATCGGTCGTAAGGTTCGCGGAGATCGAGGGCCTCGAGGCCCACGCCCGAAGCGCTGCGGCGAGGCTCAAGAAGAAAAAATAAACCCAAAGGTGGACGCCATGGCGAGGAAAGCCAGTGTAGAGAGAAATACGACGGAGACGGATATCTCCGTCGACCTGAACCTCGACGGCTCCGGCAAGGCGGAGGTCTCAACGGGCATCCCCTTTTTCGACCACATGCTCACCCTCATGGCCCGGCACGGCCTCGTGGACCTCGAGGTCCGCGCCAGGGGCGACATAGAGGTCGACTTCCACCACACCGTCGAAGATACCGGCATAGCCATCGGCGAGGCCCTTAAAAAGGCCCTGGGGAACAAATCCGGCATAAGGAGATACGGGAGGGCCGACACCCCGATGATGGACTCGCTCGCAA
>JBHHVK010000303.1:0-1759 GCA_046754205.1 Thermodesulfobacteriota bacterium | reverse complement strand
GGGGGGCCGTGAGGCCGCTCACCAACCACCATAAAACAGAGCTTCTGAAACCCGTCAGTCGCGGGTCCGGCTCACGCCGCTTCCTATCTTTTCCACGATGGAGGTCGCGAGCCCGCCGGTGTCGCTCGAGCTGAAGAGGGCGCCTATCATGGCGACGGCGGCGGCCCCGGCCGCGAGGACTTCCCCGGCGTTTTCCGGGGTTATCCCGCCTATGGCCACGATGGGCCTCGTCGCAACTCTTTTCACCTCGCGGAGGGCCTCGATGCCCCGGGGGCTGTGGGCATCGGCCTTGGTCGACGTGGGGAAGATGGGGCCGAAGGAGAGGTAGTCCGCGCCCGCCCTCTCGGCCCGGGCCGCCTCGGCCGCATCGTGGGTGGACGCACCTATGACGGCCTTTGGGCCGAGTAGCTTCCTCGCCTCCTCAACCGGAATGTCGCCCTGGCCGAGGTGCACGCCCCCGCCCCCCCCGCCCCCCCCGGCCCCGGAGATGAGCGCTATGTCCACCCTGTCGTTTATGATGAAGAGCGCCCCGCGGCCTCTGGCGAGCCCCGCCACTGCCCTTGCCGCCTTTAGCACCTCCCCGCTTGGGGCGCCCTTGGCCCGGAGCTGGATGATCCTCACCCCGGCGGCGAGGAGCTCTTCGGCGGCCCGGCCCGCCCGGTCAAGGGGGCAAAAGGAGGTGTCTATTATGGCGTATAGCCCGCGTATCGCCTCTTGGGCGTCGATCCCGGAAGTGGTCATTTCCTGCCGATGTCTATGTCGAGCTCCTTTATTTTTTTGCGGAGCGTGTTCCTGTTTATGCCCAAAAGCTCGGCGGCCTTTACCTGGTTGCCCCCGGTCTTCTCCAGGACCAGCCTTACCAGCGGCCTTTCCATGAAGGGCATGATGAAGGCATAGAGGTCGTGTTTGTCGGTCTGTCCCGTCCTGTCTATGACGGGCTTGAGCCTGGCGGTAATGATGTCCTCGAGGGACTCCCTCTTGCCCCTCCTCTGGGGGAGCGCCAGGTCGTCGGGCGTTATCACCACTCCGGGGGACAGGAGCACCGCCCTTCTGAGGACGTTTTCGATCTCCCGGACGTTGCCGGGCCACCCGTAGCCCTCGAGGTCGGCCATGGCCTTATCCGAAAGCCTCTTGGGGCCGGAGTCGAACTCGTCGGAGAACTTCTCGATGAAGTGCCCGGCGAGCACGGGGATGTCGCCCATGCGCTCCCTGAGCGGCGGGAGCTTTATCGCTACCCCGCCCAACCTGAAGTAGAGGTCCTCTCTGAAGCGCCTCTCGGCGACCATCTTTTCGAGGTCCTGATTCGTGGCGGCTATTATGCGGACGTCCACGCGCACGGGCTCGCGGCCGCCGACCTTGAAGAACTCCCTCTCCTGTATGACCCTGAGGAGCTTCGCCTGCAGGTCGGGGCCCATGTCGCCCACCTCGTCGAGAAAGAGGGTGCCGCCGTCGGCGAGCTCGAACTTTCCCGCCTTCGCCTCGAAGGCCCCGGTGAAGGCCCCCTTCTCGAACCCCAGAAGCTCGCTCTCCATGAGCTCCGAGGGCACGGCGGCGGAGTTGACGGCGATGAATGGCCCGTCGCTCCTCGGGCTGTTGGCGTGGATGAGCCTGGCCAGCAGCTCCTTGCCGGTGCCGCTTTCGCCGAGGAGAAGGACCGTCACGTCCCTGGGGGCGACCTTGCCCACGGTCTTGAAGACGTTCCGAACGGCGCGGGACCTGCCCACGAACACGGTCTCGCTTTCGAGCCTCTCCCTGAGCC
>JBHHVK010000302.1:0-1759 GCA_046754205.1 Thermodesulfobacteriota bacterium | reverse complement strand
TGGTGGTCCTGTCCGTATACTGCTTCTACAACTTCGTCGAGCTCGAAAAGAGGGGTTACGCCATACCCATGGTGCTCGCCACGGCGGCCGCCGGGTACACCAAGCAGACGGCCGTCTTCATCGTCCCCCTCTTCATCATCTACATGGTCTTGAGCGGAAAGGCGCGCAGGCTGCTGTCCCGGGACGTGCTGCTCTCGAGCCTGCTGCTCCTCGTACTCGTCATACCGCTTGCGGTCATCACCGTCAAGATGGGCAAGACCAACCTCGTACAGGCGGTGGGCCCGGCCTCCGAGCCGCTGCGGTTGGCCTCCCTGGAGCAGTGGTACATATACCCGGTCTTCCTGTACACCAGGCTCCTCACCCCTCCGGTCCTGGTCCTGAGCGCAATTTCGCTCATCTGGACGGTCATCAACAGAGAGGAACGCAAAAGGGGCATACTCTTCCTCGCGTGGATACTGGGCTTTTACCTCACCTTCACGTACATCGCCGAAAAGGTCCCGAGGTACGCGTACTTCTGTATCCCCCCCTTCACGCTCTTCGCCGCCCTCGCCGTAGACAGGGTCAGGCTCAAGGTGGCAGGGGTATCGGCCGCGGTCGCCATCATCGCGCTCCTCGTCGCCTACCAGGCCGCCCTCACCTTCTCGCGCCAGCCCCCCTTCATACACGGCTACGAGGAGGCGGCCAGGTACGTCATGGAACAAGACGCCTACAGGGTCTTTTACCAGGGCGGCGGGCTCGGCAACGGGAACTTCATCTTCTACGTCCGCCAGTTCGACGAGGCGAGGAAGATGGTCGTCTTCCGGGGAGACAAGCTCCTGGCCACTTCCGTAATCTTTCCGGGCAACCTCGTAGAAGAGCACGCGGGCTCCACCGAAGAGGTGTCATACATCCTGGGCGCCACCGGCGCGCGGTACTTCGTCATCGACGAGAAAGCCGTCTACGGCATAAGGGCATTCGAGATGCTCAGGGAGGTCCTCGCCTCCGACTCCTTCGAGATGGTCAGAAGGATAGAACTTGAGACAAACATGTCAGAGATGCAAGACGAGGCCATCCTCATATACAGGCTCAAGAAGGAGCCCGAACACACGATGGACACCCTGCGGATAAGTCTGCCCATCGCCGGGATCGAGATAAAGGCCTCGATGAAGACACTCGGCAACTTCTACACACCCACGGAAAAGGCCGGCGCCGGACAGGATATGTAGATGCGGGCCCATAGAAAAAAGTAGCGGCGCAAGGTGCTATTTTACTGTATACTGACAGCGGTATACTGATAGCTCTGAAAGGAACTTCTTAAGATGCGGCGGACGGACTTACCGGGTCAGCAGACATGGCGGTGGCATTGAAGCAGGCAACGGTTAACACCCCGGACGCTTCGGCGGTGAACACGGCATTAAAGCGGGGACACCTGAGCAACAGGACGTTTGCATAAAGCATATTATCCCCAACTTCCCGGCAAAGTGGATACAAGAAGCTCCAGACCCCTCATCCAAACGATACTGTACATTTTCCTCCTTGCAGGGCTTCTGCTCTTCCCTTTCAATTTCGAAATCCCCTGGCATTCCGTGAGAACGGATGTCAGGAAGCTCCCGGGAAGGGGCGGGATAGAGATAGCCTCTGTGGGCGCCCTGTTGACGCCCGACCCCCCGAGGGGCCTGTACAACTCCCTGGTTTCCGGCTCCGGGCTCTCCATCGAGATGCTGCTCTCCCCGGCGGACGGCCGGCGGGACGCGAGGATCCTCTCCTACGCGTCGGACAG
>JBHHVK010000301.1:0-1762 GCA_046754205.1 Thermodesulfobacteriota bacterium | reverse complement strand
CTCATGGTGACGGAGTCATAGACGAGACAGGCCTTGGCCGTGTACTCGCTCGCTATTATCCTCCCCCGGTCCTGGTACCAGTACAGGACGAGCTGCCTGTCGAGGCCCTTCTGTATGACCACCCTGTTCACCTCCCTCGTCTTCCCGCCGAGGGTGAGATCCACCCTCCGGGCGTCCAGGAACTCCCAGCCGCTTCCGGGCATGCAGTTCCTGGGCGAGTGGTAGGTCCTGCCCTTCCGCTGGCTGGAGTAGTAGCCGATGTAGAGGTTTACGGGGGGAAGCGGTGAGGGGGCGGAGCGGCGCGCATAGTTCCTCATCAGGTAGTCGTCCACACCGGAGACCTCGATCACCCGGCTGTCCATCGGGACGTCCGTCCCGGTCCAGTCGCCGAGCTCGGCCGGGAAGGCGGCGAGCCTCCTTTCGAGCCGCACCCCCTGGCCGGGGCTCCAGAACGTCATGAAGGCGAAGCCGGCGAGCAGTATGGCGACCGCCGCGGCGAGCCTCGCGCCGCCCCTGGTCCTCATCTCCACACCCTCCTCAACGCCGCGTCCACCGCGAGCAAGAGGGCGAGCGAGACGAGGAACATGAACCAGCCCTCGAAGGCGTGGTAGAAGTCCTCGAAGAGCCGCGCGCCGAAGTACTGGGCGAGCACGGCGGTGCCGGTCACGCGAGCGCTGTTTACGAGTATCGCTATGGGCACGGACATGGCCACCAGCACGAACTGCTTCCACCTTCTGTCCATGGTGAAATAGGTGTAGATGACGGCGATGGTGATTATCGTGACGAGCGACCTTATCCCGCTGCAGGCCTCGGCCACCTCAAGCGTGACATGGGAGAGCTGGATTACGTTGCCCTCCCTCAGCACCGGTATGCCGAGGGCCGATATGACCACGGTGGCGACCTTGGCGGCGAGCATCTGGAGCGGAAAGGCCACGGCGTTGAAGACCACCATGGGGAGCGGTATCATGAGTACGAGGAAACCTATGGCGAAGGCGGTCATCCTGAGATGCACCGGCCCGGCGAGGAAGAGGATAAGGCCGGCGATGACCACGAGCAGCGAAAGGCGCATGAGGAAGAGCTCGGCGCCCACGTGCCCGAGGGCGAGCATGAGCACCCCGCCGGCGAGCACCACCGCCCCGAGCGAGGTCGGGGCGGGATCGAGCGAGGAGAGTTCGTCTCTTCTCTTCCAGACCACGTACAGGCTCACCAGCGGGACTATGAAGCCGTGGGAGTAGTTGGGGTCGTTCCACCAGTTGACCACGAGGTAGGAGAGTACCGGGTGGTAGAGGAGCAACACCGAGGCGCCCACGAGGAGGAGCTTTGTGTATGCGCTTTTCATGGTAAGGGGGGGCAGGGCCCTGTGGGCCCTGCCCGGGAGTACGAAAGAACGGAGGGGAGTATTACGCTGCTATCGCTCGGTCCTCAAGGGGTATAGGGCCGAGGCGTGGCGGCGCCTGTAGAGAAGGAGGGAGCCGGCCACGGTGAGGAGCGAGAAGAGGGCCCCCACAAAGAGCCTTTTTTGGGCAGGGGTGGTGTTGACCATGAAGTCCCCGAACCCGATGAGAGGCAGCAGCCCGACCCTTATGACGGCCTTGAGGGTCTCCCTCTCCCTTATGTAGTCCGCAAGGGGGGGGCTGTAGGTGTAGTACATCCTTACGAACCACCTGCCGGGTCCGTTCGTCAGGAGGTACTCGTCCCTGAACTCGCTGAGCAGCCTGACCTGGGGGGCGAGGGGGGTGCCGAAGGAGGCCGTGGCGATGAA
>JBHHVK010000300.1:0-1799 GCA_046754205.1 Thermodesulfobacteriota bacterium | reverse complement strand
CCCGGCGTCTACGGCCTCCATTACGGCGTCTGCGGCAAAGGGGGCGGGGACGTATATGACGCTCGCATCCGCCCCCGTGGCGAGCACCGCCTCATCGACGGTGTTGAAGACCGGTATGCCGTTTACGTCCGTCCCGCCCTTGCCGGGCGTGACGCCCCCGACCATGTTGGTCCCGTACTCGACCATCTGGGTGGTGTGGAACGTGCCCTGCTCCCCGGTAATGCCCTGGCAGATGACCTTTGTGGATTTGTCAACGAGTATGCTCACGATATAGGATCCTCCGGTCGATTTTTCAATCTTCTCTCGTCCTCGCTCAGGCGGCCCCTCCGGCTGCGGCGACGACCTTTTCGGCGGCCTCGTCCATGCTCTCGGCCGTGATGATGTTGAGCCCGGACCGGTCGAGGAGCTCGCGGCCCCTTTCGACGTTGGTCCCCTGGAGCCTCACCACCAGCGGGACCGAGACTCCCACGTCCCTGGCGGCCTGCATGATGCCCTCGGCGATGATGTCGCACCTCATGATGCCGCCGAAGATGTTGACCAGGAGGGCCCTGACGCTGGGGTCGCTCATGATGAGCTTGAAGGCGGCCGTGACCTGGTCCTTGTTCGCCCCGCCTCCGACGTCGAGGAAGTTGGCCGGGCTCGCGCCGTAGAGCTTGATGATGTCCATGGTCGCCATGGCGAGCCCGGCGCCGTTGACCATGCAGCCTATGGTGCCGTCGAGTGTGATGTAGTTGAGGTTGAAACGCGAGGCGGCCACCTCCTTGGGGTCCTCCTCGTCGAGGTCTCTCATCTCCTCTATGTCCTTGTGCCTGAACAGGGCGTTGTCGTCGAAGGAGAGCTTGGCGTCGAGGGCGAGGATGTCGCCTCCGGCGGTCACGACCAGCGGGTTTATCTCGGCCATGGAGGCGTCGGTGAGTACGAAGGCGTTGTAGAGGCCCGTGGCGAACTTCACGAACTTGCCCACCAGGGCCTTGTCGAGGCCGAGGGCGAAGGCGGCCTTTCTGCCCTGGAAGGGTATGAACCCCACGGCCGGGTCGATGAGGACCTTCACTATCTTCTCGGGGCTCCTCGCGGCCACCTCCTCTATCTCGACCCCTCCCTCGCTCGAGGCCATGAGCGCGACCTTCTGGCTGCTCCGGTCCACGACGAGGCCGAGGTAGTACTCCCTGGCGATGGCGCAGCCCTCCTCGACATAGACCTTCTTCACCTCCTTGCCTTCGGGTCCGGTCTGGTGCGTTACGAGTACCTTGCCGAGGAGCTCCTCGGCGTGGGCCCTGACCTCGTCGCGGCTTCTCGCGAGCTTGACCCCGCCGGCCTTGCCGCGTCCGCCGGCGTGTATCTGGGCCTTGACGACGCAGACGGAGTCCTCTCCGGTGAGGAACTCCTTGCTTATCTCCTCGGCCTCGGCCGGGGTGAAGGCTATCTTGCCCCTCGGCACGGCGACCCCGAATTTGGCGAGTATCTGTTTGCCCTGGTACTCGTGGATGTTCATCTGATTAGGACCTCCGCAGATATATTCTTCCCCAAAGGGTTAAATCCCCTTTGCCGGCAGCCTTCACGTCCCCCCCCGGCACCCGGCACCCCTCTCAGTCCTCTCACCCCGCCCGCTCGCCCCTTCGGCCCTTTGCCCGCTCCCGGCCCCGCTATCCCCACTGCCTCGACTTGACGTGGTCCGGAGCGTAGTCCGGCAGGAGTATGGGGCCGGAGGGCGCGTCGGTTATCCCGGCCTTGTCGATCTCGCCCACGAACTTCTCGATGTGGCTGAGCGTGGCCTTGCCGTCGGACTTGGCGGCCCCGGC
>JBHHVK010000299.1:0-1809 GCA_046754205.1 Thermodesulfobacteriota bacterium | reverse complement strand
ACCACCTCATCAAGTCCCTTACGCCGCTGTACCTCGGCAAGACGGCGAGCTTCGTGATGGAGGTGGCCGACAGGGACCAGGCCGGGGCCGAGGAGATGGTCGAAGAGCTCTGCCTCGAATTCGAGGCAGGCAAGGACTACCTGGTAAACCACTGGAGAGAAGGAGACTGACCATGGAGAACTTTTCCGAGCTCTTGCTTCAGCCCCTTGAGCACTTCTGGTCGGGCCTGGCGGCTCTGCTGCCGAACCTCCTGGCCATGCTGATAATAATCATCGGGGGACTGGTCGTGGCCTGGATAGTCAGGATCGCGCTCGGCAAGGTCCTCCGGGTGGCGAGCTTCGACGTCTGGTGCGACAGGTGCGGGTTCACGGCGATACTCAGGAAGTCGGACATAAGGAGAAACCCCTCGGGGGTATGCGCCGCACTGGTCTTCTGGTTCCTCCTCATCATCTTTCTCATGGTGGGCATGAGCGCCCTTCAGGTGGAGACGATAAACACCCTGAACCTCCATTTCTTCTCCTACCTGCCGAGGGTGATTTCGGCCGTCATCATACTCCTCGTAGGCTACGCCATCGCCGGGTTTACGAGCCGCGCGGCGCTCATAGCCGCCGTAAACGCAGGCTACCCCTACGCCAGGCTCGTGGCTCAGGGCGTCCGTCTCCTTATAGTAATCATCACCCTTGCCATGGCCCTCGAGCAGCTCCGGATAGCTCCGCAGATCGTGATGGCCGCCTTCTCCATAATCTTCGGCGGCATCGTGCTCGCCATCGCCATAGCCCTCGGCGTCGGCGGCGTAGACACGGCCCGCAAGATGATCGAAAAGGGCGCGGAGGAGAAGAAGGAGGATGAGGACGCCGGGGCAGGGGCGGGCGAGGGGGCGGAGGGGCCGGAAAAGAAGAAGGACGAGGGCAGGGACATGGAGTTCCTCTAACCGGGCCTCTTTGCGCGGCCCCCCTGGAGGTTGCAAATGGCGGACTTTTACCAGACGAGCATCATAACGACGCTCCACAAGCTCGAAAGGCCTCACCTCGAGAGGCTCGAGTCCGAGCTTGCCGGCTTTACCCGGGAAAGGCCCCTTACGCTCGTGCTCCCGGCCCTCTACGCCGAGTTCACGGCCGACGCCATAACGGGGATCATCGAGGAGCTCAAGAAGGTAAGCTACATAAGGGAGATAGTCCTCACCCTCGGCCGCGCCTCCGATAAGGAGTTCGCCAGGGTGAAGGAGAGGATGTCGGCAATCCCCTACGGAGTGAAGGTCATCCACAACGAGGGGGAGAGGATAAAGGAGATATACACCACGCTCGAAAAGAACGGGCTCTGGGCGGGCGAGGACGGAAAGGGGAGATCCGCCTGGATGGCCTACGGCTACACCATAGCCGCCGGACACTCCGAGGTCATTGCGCTCCATGACTGCGACATCGTGACCTATTCGCGCCAGATGCTCGCCCGCCTCGTCTACCCGGTCTTGAACCCGGGCATAGACGTGGTGTTCTGCAAGGGCTACTACAGCCGCGTGACCGACCGCATGCACGGCCGGGTGACAAGGCTCCTTATCACCCCCCTTGTACGAGCCCTCGAAAGGCTCGCGGGCTTCAGGCAGTTTCTCCTCTTTCTCGACGACTTCCGCTATCCCCTTGCCGGTGAGTTCTGCATGGTCAGGGACCTCGCCTGGGTGAACCGCATACCCTGGGACTGGGGCCTCGAGGTGGGGGTCCTCGCCGAGGTCTTCAGAAACTACGCGCCCCGCAGGGTCTGCCAGGTGGAGATAGCGGACAACTACGAGCACAAGCACCAGCCGCTTTCGGCCGA
>JBHHVK010000298.1:0-1851 GCA_046754205.1 Thermodesulfobacteriota bacterium | reverse complement strand
CCCCCGGTGAGGACGGCGCCGCGCGGCTCGCCGCGACGCTGGCCCTTATGTACTCCCGGATGTTGAGCCTCAAGGGCCTGACGGCCCCCATCGGCCCCGGCACGGGGAGGAAGCGCTGAGATTTGCCTTCCCCCCTGGCGCGGGAAGATACCAACCCCGGGCAAGAGCCGGCCCCCGGGGCCGAAGTCACCTCGAACGGAGGCCCGCAAGCCTTCTGAACGCCTCGGCCTTCTCGGTCCGGCCCACCCTCGCCTTTTTGAGCGCCTCGCTCAAGAACTCTATCGATTCGTCATAGGTCGCCCTGTCCACCGGGAAGGGGTGGCCGTCCTTGCCCCCGTGGGCGAAGCTGAACCTCACGGGGTCGGCCATGCTCGGGGCCTCGCCGTAGACGAGCTCCGAGATGAGGCAGAGCGCCCTTATGGTCTTCGCGCCCACCCCGGCCATCCCGAGGAGCTTCTCGAAGGACCCCGGACGATGCTCGTAGGTAGACAGCAGTATCTTGAAGAGCCTTTCCGGGTGTATGTCTCCGAGCTCGACGTGGTGCCTTCGGGGCATATCGAGGGTCTTGAGCCTGGTAATCTCGCGGACGAGTTTTTCCGGCCGCTCGCGCGCGAGCTCCGTGGCAAGTCTTCTCGCCCCCCGGCTTTCCGCGGCCACCATGTTCAGCGTCCTGGACGAGGCGTCGCAGCAGACGGCGGCATGGGGGTCGGAGACAAAGGAGCCCGACTCGGCCGCCGGGGCGTCGGAGCTGCCGAGCCAGTGGTAGCGGCGGGCGTATTTCGTAAGGCCGTTCATTCCCTGCTGCACGACGGCCCACCGGCCCGAGGCGGTGTAGAAGAAGCTGTGGTGGTAGAGCTGGTACCCGTCCTGGAGCCCCGCCGAGTCGACCTTGGCCGACATCCTCGACGAGTAGACGAGCCTTGCCGGCTCAACCGCGAGGAGCGCCCCGGTGGACTCTATCTCGGAGGGGGTCTTTCGCGAGGCGGCCCCCTTTCCCCCCGCCGCGAAGAAGCCGAGCTCGCCGGCCAGCCCCCGGAGGCCCTCCTTCAGGGCGCCGCATGTCGTGGTGGTCACGCCGCTCGAATGCCAGTCGAAGCCGAGCACGCACCCGAAGGCCTGGAACCAGTGGGGGTCGGAGAGCCTCGCCAAGAGCCCCTCGGGGCCGTGTCCGCTCACCACGGCTATAGATATCTCGCGGGAGAGCCGGACCATCCGCTCGAAGAGCCACCTCGGGGCCCTGCCTCCGTGGAGCGGGAGATTCGCCGTGCCGGTACGCATGGGGGGAGCTTACCACAGGAGTAGGGGGAATTAAAACCCAGGGCCGCCGCGAGGCGGGGGGGGAGGGGATGTAGGGGCGGCCCGGGCCTCGTCGCGCGGCGCTCGGACGGCCCGTCAGTACTTCGAGACGTTCATCTCCTCCATCTTCCCGGTGACCATGTAGACGACCCGCTCGGCTATGTTGGTGACGCGGTCGGCGATGCGTTCGAGGTTGTGGGCGGCCCAGGTGAGGTATGTGGCGTCGGTTATGAGCCCGGGGTCCTTTACCATGAGGTGTATCAGCTCCTGGTAGTTCTTGTCGTAGAGCTCGTCGACGACGTCGTCCTCGTGGCATATGGCCTTGGCGGCCTCGACGTCCCTGTCGACGAAGGCCTTCATGCAGCGCTCAAGCATGCTCCGGCCCTGGTCGGCCATCTTCGGCAGGTCCTCCAGCGGCTTTACCAGGGGCTTTTTCCCGATGGCGACGCTTATCTTTGCGATGCCCTCGGCGTGGTCGCCTATCCTCTCGAGGTCGGTGATGATGTTTATGATGGCGGCGAGTATCCGGAGGTCCCCGGCCATGGGCTGCTGGGT
>JBHHVK010000297.1:0-1879 GCA_046754205.1 Thermodesulfobacteriota bacterium | reverse complement strand
AGCCCGGGCCAGGAGATGTTCAAGAAGGTCGTAAAGGAGCACAATCTCGACGGGGTCATCGTCTCCGCCTGCTCCCCCCACATGCACGAGAAGACCTTCAGGCGCGCCGCCGAGAGCGCGGGGCTCAACCCCTACCAGTGCGAGATAACCAACATCCGCGAGCAGTGCTCCTGGGTCCACCACGACCCGACAAAGGAGACCGGCACGAGAAAATCCATCGACCTTACGAGGATGACGCTCGAGAGGCTCAAGAGGAACAAGCCCCTTAAGAAGATAAGCATCCCCGTAAACAAGCGCGCCCTGGTAATCGGCGGGGGCATAGCCGGCATACAGGCCGCCCTCGACATAGCCGACGGGGGGCGCGAGGTCATACTCGTCGAGAAGGAGCCCTCGATAGGCGGCAACATGGCCCGCCTCTCCGAGACCTTCCCCACCATGGACTGCTCCCAGTGCATCCTTACGCCCAAGATGGTGGAGGCCGAGCTCAACGATAATATAACGCTTATGACCTACTCCGAGGTCGAGAAGGTCGACGGGTACATCGGCAACTTCTCGGTCCGGATACGGAAGAAGGCCAAGTACGTGAAGGAGGACCTCTGCACGGGCTGCGGCGAGTGCTGGGAGAAGTGCCCATTCAAGGCCCCGAGCGAGTTCGAGCTCGGGCTCTCGCAAAGGAAGGTCATATACACGCCCTTCCCCCAGGCCGTCCCCAACATACCCGTCATAGACGCGCCGAACTGCCACAAGATCCAGCGCGACAAGTGCGGCGCCTGCGCCAAGGTCTGCGGCCCCGAGGCGATAGACTTCACGCAGACCGACGAGATAGTCACCGAGGACGTGGGGGCGATAGTCGTCGCCACGGGCTACCAGCTCATGGAGAACGAAAAGCATCACTTCGACGTCTACGGCTACGGCAAGGTAGCCGACGTCATCACCGGGCTCCAGTTCGAGCGCCTCGCCTCGAGCTCCGGGCCCACGGGCGGTGAGATAAGGAGGCCCTCGGACGGAGAGGTCCCCAAGAACGTCGTCTTCATCCAGTGCGTGGGCTCCCGCGACGAAAAGCGCGGCGTCTCCTACTGCTCGAAGATATGCTGCATGTACACGGCCAAGCACACCATGCTCTACCGCCACAAGGTCCACGACGGCCAGGCCTATGTCTTCTACATGGACATACGCTCCGGCGGGAAGCGCTACGAGGAGTTCGTCCGGGGCGCCATAGAGCACGACGGCGCCATGTACCTCCGCGGGCGCGTCTCCCGCGTCTATGAGAGGGACGGCCGTGTCATGGTCCAGGGCGCCGACACGCTCTCCGGAAGCCAGGTGGAGATAGAGGCCGACATGGTGGTGCTCGCCACGGCCATGGTGTCTCGCTCCGGGGCCGACAGGGTCGCGCAGACCCTCGGCATAGGCTATGACAAGCATACCTTCTACAACGAGTACCACCCGAAGCTGAAGCCCGTGGAGACCGTCACGGCCGGCATATTTCTCGCCGGCACCTGCATGGGCCCGATGGACATACCCGAGAGCGTGGCCCAGGGGAGCGCGTCGGCGAGCAAGGTGCTCGCCCTCTTCAGCGCCGACGAGCTGGGCAGGGAGCCGATAACCGCCGAGGTCAACAAGGTGACCTGCAACGCCTGCTGGGACTGCTACACGGCGTGCCCCTACAGCGCCATAGAGAAGACCGAGGTGAAGAACAGGGAGGGGGAGACCGTCAGGTGGCTCGCCCACGTAAACGACGGCCTCTGCCAGGGCTGCGGGGTCTGCATAGCGGCCTGTAGGTCCAAGGCCGTAGACCTCAAGGGATATACGGACGAGCAGGTGTACGCGGCGCTGGCGGCGTTTTAGGCCACTGACACACCTAAGCATCCATCTGCGTCGT
>JBHHVK010000296.1:0-1884 GCA_046754205.1 Thermodesulfobacteriota bacterium | reverse complement strand
CCCCGTTGGCGGCTATCCTGTCTGCCCCGACGACGACGGCGTCGACGAGACCCGCCTTCATCATGGCCCCTGCCATGTTGTCCGTTATGAGCGTGGTGTCTATCCCGTCCTTCTTGAGTTCCCAGGCCGTAAGGCGCGAGCCCTGCAGAAAGGGCCGCGTCTCGTCGGCGAAGACCCGGACGTTCTTGCCCTGCTCCACGGCCCCGCGTATCACCCCGAGCGCCGTGCCGTAACCGGCGGTGGCGAGCGCCCCGGCGTTGCAGTGGGTCAGGACGGTGGAGTTCTTCTTGAGGAGCCTTCCGCCGCGCCGGCCGATGGTCCTGCATATCTCGATGTCCTCGTCGTGAATAGTCCGGGCCTCTTCGACGAGCAGCGCCTTCAATTCATCGACCGAGGCCCCGGGGTGCGCGTCGACGACGCCCCGCATCCTCTCGATGGCCCAGAAGAGGTTTACGGCGGTGGGCCTGGTGGCGGCCATGTGGCGGGATATCCTGCCGAACTCGCGCCGGAACTTTTTTATGTCTTTCGTGCGGACCTTCAAGGCGCCGAGGGCCACGCCCATGGCCGCCGCGACCCCTATGGCCGGTGCGCCCCGGACGACCATGTCCTTTATGGCGCGGGCCACCCCCTTGTAGTCGCGGTAGGTGTTGTACTTCTCCCTTCCGGGGAGCACCCTCTGGTCTATCATCACGACGGCGTTGTTCTTCCACTCGACGGTTCTGAACATCTTTATCTGATCCTCCGGATAGTTTTTTTTATTCGCCCGGGTCAGTAGCCCGGTCTCCCGGTCAGAAAGACCGAGCTGTCGAAGGGCTGGACCCTGACGGTCTCGCCGGCCCTGAAGCCCTTGCAGTCGGCCGGGACTATTACGTAGCAGTTGGCCTTTACCATGGTCGATATGACGCCGGAGCCCTGACCCGTAAGCGGGGTCGCCGTAAAACCCTCATCGGTAAAACTCATCTCGGCCCTTACGAAGTTCATCCTGCCGGGCTTTGTCTTGAGGTCGCCCGTGAGGGTGGCGCGGAGTACCGCCCGGAAGATATCGGTCCTGCCCGAGAGCTTGAGGATGACGGGGCGCACGAACTGCTCGAAGGCGACCATGCTCGAAACGGGGTTTCCCGGCAGGCCGAAGGCGGGCTTGCCGCCTATGACGCCGAAGGCGAGCGGCTTGCCAGGCTTCATCGCCACCTTCCAGAACCTCATGGTCGAGCCCATCTCCTCGAGGACGTCCTTGACGAAGTCGTAGTCTCCGACGGAGACCCCGCCGGAGGAGAGGATGATGTCCGCGCTCCGGGCGGCCGTGAGCTTTTCGGTAAGGCTCGCCCGGTCGTCCCTGGCGATGCCGAGGCGCGCGGCCTCGGCCCCTGCCTCGGCGACGAGGGCCGAGAGGGTGTAGCCGTTCGAGTCAGGGATCTTTCCCGGTCCCGGCGCTTCGTCTATGTCCACGAGCTCGTCGCCGGTGGAGATTATCGCCACCTTCGGCCTTTTATATACGGATAGGCTGGCGACCCCGGTGGTGGCGAGCATGGCTATCTCGGCGGGGCGCACCACGGCCCCCGGTCTTATCACCACCGCCCCGGCCGCGAAGTCCTCGCCGGCCCTGCGGATGTTCTGCCACGGCCCGGGCTCTTCGAACAGGAGGACGCCGTCCCCGCCGGCCTTCTCGGTCCTCTCCACCATCACCACGGCGTCCGCGCCTTCGGGCACCGGGGCGCCCGTCATGATGCGCACCGCCTCTCCGGCGCCCACGGGGCCGCCGGGGGTGGAGCCCGCCGGCAGGTCGTAGATGACCTTGAGGCGGGCGGGACTGTCCTTTGAGGCCCCCGGGGCGTCTTCGCGCCTTACGGCGTAGCCGTCCATGGCGGAGTTGTCCCAGGGGGGGTT
>JBHHVK010000295.1:0-1899 GCA_046754205.1 Thermodesulfobacteriota bacterium | reverse complement strand
TTACGATGAGCGAGTGGTAGCGGTTCGCCTCGAAGGGGTCCTCTATGGACTCGAAGATGGTCCTGCCGTCGTGGTAGACCATGCTCGTCTTGCCGTGCATGAGCCTCGGGGCCTTTACGATCTCTCCGCCGAAGGCGTAGGCCGCGCACTGGTGGCCGAGGCAGACCCCGAGTATGGGGACCGAGCCCGCGAACCTCTTGATAACCTCCACCGAGATGCCCGCCTTCGTGGGGTCGCAGGGCCCGGGGGAGATGACGATCCTATCGGGCCCGAGCCGGGCTATCTCATCCAGCGTTATGGCGTCGTTTCGAAAGACGGCCACGTCCGCGCCCAGCTCGAAGAAGTACTGGACGAGGTTGTAGGTGAAGGAGTCGTAGTTGTCAATCATCAAGAGCATATCTTAATACCTTGAGGGCTTTTTTGGGGAAACCTTTCTGTAGAAAGGTACTTGCGTACGGCAAAGTTGAAAATGAGTTCCTAGCCGGGAAAAATTTTAAAAACTGAAACGATGTTTTTTAGTTCGCCGTCCGCGGAGGACCCCCAAGCCCCTTTCAAAGACTTTTAATTGTCATACCGGCTCCCCTTTCAAAGGGGAGCCGGTATGACAGTCATTAAAAATTTTTGGGAGGAGCCTGAGGAACACTTTTTATAAAAAGGTGCTTGCGCACGGCAAAATTCATTAAGTCACCTTTTTGCCACAACGCTTCTTCATGGCTTAAAAGGTTTTTTGAATACTTGCCGACCGCTGGTCCCTCAGAAAAGCCCCTCCATTGCTATCGAGACGGCCTTGAGCATCCCCCTGGCCTTGTTTTCCGTCTCCTCTAACTCTTTTTCGGGCACCGAGTCGGCGACTATCCCGGCCCCTGCCTGGACGTATACGACGTCGTCCTTTATGACGAGCGTGCGGATGGCTATGCACATGTCGAGGTTGCCGCAGTAGCCGATGTAGCCGGCCGAGCCGCCGTAGACGCCCCGTTTGCAGGGCTCGAACTCCTCGATTATCTCCATCGCCCTTATCTTGGGCGCGCCCGTAAGGGTGCCGGCCGGAAAGCAGGCCCTGAGGGCGTCGAAGGAGTCCTTGCCGCGCAGGAGCAACCCGGTGACGTTGGAGACTATGTGCATGACGTGGGAGTACCTCTCCACGGTCATGAGGTCCGATACCGTGACGGTGCCGGGCTCCGAGACCCTCCCCACGTCGTTGCGGCCGAGGTCCACGAGCATGATGTGCTCGGCCCGCTCCTTGGGGTCGGCCAGGAGGTCCTCTTCGAGCTCGCGGTCCTCTTCGTCGTCGCGGCCCCTCCTGCGCGTGCCGGCTATGGGCTTGAGCGTCACCTCGTCGTCCTCGACGCGCACGAGTATCTCGGGTGAGGAGCCGACGAGCGTCAGGTCCCCGAGCCTCAGGAAGAACATGTAGGGCGATGGGTTGACGACCCTCAAGGCCCTGTATATGTCGAAGGGCGGGACCACGAGCGGGGTGGAGAACCTCTGGGATATGACCGCCTGGATTATGTCGCCCTCGGTGATGTAGCGTTTCGTCTCCTCCACCGCCCTGAGGAAGTCGTCCCTCTTGAAGTTGCTCGCCACCTCCGGGGCCCTGAGCCCGGGGCCTTGCCCCGGGGGTATCGTCCCGGTGCGCAGCCGGGCCACGAGCTCGTCTATCTTTTCAATGGAGCCCCCGTAGACCGCCTCCGGGTCTGCGCCGTCCTCTATCAGGGCGTTGGCCACGACCTTTATCTTGTGCTCCACGTTGTCGAAGACCAGGAGCGTGTCGGTGAAGACGAAATTCATGTCATAGAGGTCGAGGTCGGCCCGGGTCGTGTCCGGGAGCCGCTCGATGTGCCTTATCATGTCGTAGCCCATGTAGCCGATGGCCCCGCCGTAGAACCTCGGCAGGCCCTC
>JBHHVK010000294.1:0-1935 GCA_046754205.1 Thermodesulfobacteriota bacterium | reverse complement strand
AAATAACCGAAAGGCACCGACAAGACGATCTTTTTGAGAGAACCTTTTTGTAAAAAGTTTCTCTCAAACTCTCTCCAAAAACTTTTAATTTTGTTCCACGGGGCCACCTACAAGGGGGCCCCTGGAACAAGACCAAGAGTCTTTGAAAGGGGCCTGGGGGGCCTACGGCCGGTAAATTTTAGAACCTTACTTTACAGCACTAACGAAGCATCTCTACCAAAGACGAACGTTTCAAAATTGCCGTGCGCAAGCACCTTTCTACAGAAAGGTCCCCCCAGGAAGTTCATCCTGTCAGCGCCTTCCGGTTATTTCTTGCCGGACGCGGTGGGCAGTCCTCTGCGGGTCCAGTCTTCGAGGCCGTTTCTATACCAGAGGATGTTTCTGAAGTCGTTGTATACGAGTGAGAGTGAGGCGTAGTATGGTCTCCAGTCGGTGGTTCTTTCTCCGTAGATTATGATGAGGCGGTGTTTCTGGTACTGGAGGTTCCAGAGCACGAGTGTGTCCTCGTCGGGGAAGAGCTCTCTCGGGCGTCTGTATTCCGGGAAGTAGGGGACGCTCAGGGCCCCTGGTATGTGTCCTTCTTCGAACTCCTCGCGTGAGCGCACGTCGATTATTATCGCCGCCTTCTTTTCGAAGTAGGTCTTCACCTCGGCGCCGGTGGCCACCCAGGCCCCTTCTATGAAGACGGGCGTGGGCTCGGGGAGTCCGGCGGCGGCCCGGGCGGCGAGAGAGAGCAGGAGCAGCGCGGCGGCGCATATGCTGAAAGACCTTTTCATGGCTCTCCTCCCGTCTTCACAGTTTGGCCCCGCAGAACTTGCAGAAGACCGCGTCGTTGTCGTGGCCTTCGCGGGAGCACTCGCGGCAGACCTGCGTGGAGAGCTTGCGGCCAGCGAAGGCGTAGCTCATCTCCGCGGTCACGATGCCCGTGGGCACGGCTATGATGGAGTAGCCGAGTATCATGACCATGGACGCCAGGGCCTGGCCCAGGGCCGTCTTCGGCGAGATGTCTCCGTAGCCCACAGTGGTGAGCGTGACTATGGCCCAGTAGATGGACCTCGGTATGGAGGTAAAGCCGTTCGCCTCTCCCTCTATCACGTACATGAATGACCCGAAGATCACCACCAGCGTCAGCACGGCGAATATGAAGATGGCGATCTTTCTTGCGCTCGCCCTCAGGGCCTGGACGAGGAGGGTCGCCTCGCTGATGTACTGGACCGTCTTGAATATACGGAAGATGCGGAGCACCCTGAGGAGCCTCAGGACTAGCAGGTACTGCCCCCCGGGGACGAGGATGCTCAGGTAGGTGGGGACGATTGCGAGAAAATCCACCACCCCGTAGAAGCTCACGGCGTACTTGACGGGCCGGCCCACGCAGACGAGCCTCAGGAGATACTCGACGGTGAAGAGGATGGTGAAGAACCACTCTGCGTAGTGCAGTTCCGCGCCGTAGCCCTCCCTTACCCAGGAGACGCTGTCGAGCATGACGGCCACGACGCTCAATACGATGCTCGAGAGCAGGACGATATTGAAGGCCTTGCCCGCGGGGGTGTCGGCCTCGAAGATCACCTCGTGGAGCCTGAAGCGCCAGGAGCTTTCGCTGTAAGAGTTTTTTGTCGGCACCGTCGTCGTAAATGAGGGGTTATGGTGGGGCTGAAAGGGCCGGTTTTTTTTTATTATATCATCACCGCCCTTGAAGCAAAAGGTTTTCAGGGGAGGGGTTGGCCTATTTCCGGGCGGTGAGCCTGGCGAGCGCCCGGTCTTCGTATTCGGGGAAGAGGTCGAGGTTCAGGGGTCTTTTGGCCGTGATATTGAACCTCAGGAGCTTCAGGTTAAGCTCCTTTACCTTGAGGTCCTTCTCCGCGCCGCTTTCGAGGGTGCGTACGAGGTCGCCGAGCCTTATTATCTCCTGGCGCATCTCGAGCTCCGGGGGCAGGC
>JBHHVK010000293.1:0-1955 GCA_046754205.1 Thermodesulfobacteriota bacterium | reverse complement strand
TAGAAGTTGTGGAAGTACTCCTTTATCATCTCTCCCTTGTAGCCGCAGGCGACGACGAAGTCCTTGTGGCCGTGGGCGGCGTAGAGGTTCATGATGTGCCAGAGCATGGGCTTTCCGCCTATCTCCACCATCGGCTTGGGCCGCGCGGAGGTCTCCTCGGCGAGCCGCGTGCCGAGACCCCCGGCGAGTATTATTACCTTCATGACACTATCCTCGCTTCCGGTACGGGTATTATGAACTTTCCGCCTCTTTTCCTGTACTCTTTCTGCTGGGCCATAATCTCGTCGGCGAAGTTCCAGGCGAGTATGACAACGTAGTCGGGCATGCGCTCGAGGAGCGTCGAGGCCGGAAGCACCGGCAGGTGCATGCCCGGGGTGAAGAGCCCCACCTTCATGGGGTTCCTGTCCACCGTGTAGCCGACCAGCGTGGTGTCTATGCGGCAGTAGTTAAGGAGCGTGTTCCCCTTGGCCGGAGCTCCGTAGGCGGCTATCTCGCCTCCTTCGTCCCTGAGACGCCCGAGGAGGGAGAGAAGGGACTCCCGGTTTTTCTCGACCCGCGAGGCGAACTCCTCGTAGGTGGAAAACTCCCCGAAGCGGTCGGCCATCTCGCGCTCGCTGATAGCGACGACCTCCGGGGCGTGGTCGGCCCCTTCTTCCACGTGTCCGGCGTAGATGCGTATAGAGCCCCCGTGCACCGGAACGAAGTCCACCCTCCTCAGCCGAAGCCCCACCGACTCGCAGAGCCTCATGAGCGCCGTGACGGAGAAGTAGCAGAGGTGCTCGTGGTAGACCGTATCGTACTCGAGGCGGTCGAGCATCTCGCCGAGGTAGGGGACCTCTATGATGACGAGCCCGTCCCCGTCGATGAGGGTCTTGGCCCCGGCCAGGAACCCCTGCGTGTCGTCGACGTGGGCGAGGACGTTGTTGCCTATCACGGCCCTGGCCGGGCCGTGGTCGGCCCTGAGCCTTTCTGCCTCGCCCCGGCCGAAGAAGACGTTTTCCGTTTCGATCCCCCGCTCCCTCGCCATCTCGGCGATGTTGGCGGCCGGCTCCACACCGAGCGTCCTTACGCCGAGGTCCTTGAAGCGGGCGAGCAGGCTCCCGTCGTTGGACGCCACCTCCACTACCAGGTCCTCGGGGCCGAGGCCGAGCAGGTTTTTTACGGCCGCGGCGTATCCCCTGTTGTGCTCGGCTATCGTCTCGGAGGTCCCGGTAACGTATATGTAGTCTCTGAAGAGCACCTCGGGGCTGATGACGTCGAGGAGCTGGACCAGCGAGCAGTCCGCGCAGAAGTAGACGTCGAGCGGGTATGAAGCCTCGCCGGCGAACTCCTCGGGGGACTTCAAGAATGAGTTGGCCAGCGGTGTGGGGCCGAGCTCGAGGAATTTTTTCAGGTTCGCACCCGAGCAGGCCCTGCATGTCGTCCTTTTATGGTGGGTCATCGCTTTCTATCCTCCCTGTCGGCGTTGCTGCCCCCGGAACCGTGGGGACATGGGCTGGAGCTCGAAGTCCTTTATGCTCCTGCGCCACTCGGTGAGCGCACCGGTGAAGCGGTACCTCAGCATGTTCCTGATGAAGTCCCAGCACGTGGAGGCCCTGACGTGGGACATGCCGCCGCCCCTCATGCGCGCGAAGACGTTGAACTCGAGGACGCGGAGCCCCATGTAGTGGGCCTTTATCATCACCTCCGGGTCGAAGAACCACTGCCTGGAGGTCAGCCGCATGGCCAAAACGGCCTGCCTGGGCAGTATCTTGGGCGTGCCGTTCACGTCTATGGATTCGAGCCTCGGGTACAGCGCCCTCACGAAGAGGTTGTAGGTCGCCGAGACTATCTTCCTGAGGACCCCGTCCATCCTGAACCTGCGCCGGGCCTTGACCAGCACCTTGCCGTTCGACGCCGTGGCCGTCTCGTAGAGGCTCACCACGTCCTCGGCGTCTATCTGGCCGTCGGCCGGT
>JBHHVK010000292.1:0-1967 GCA_046754205.1 Thermodesulfobacteriota bacterium | reverse complement strand
CCGCTCACCCCCGTCCAGGCGGCCGCGCTCTACGAGCGCTTCATCAGGGACACCTTCGCGAATCTGCGGACTATAGACGCAGGCATCGACCTCTTCGCGGCGGTGGCTCCCGAGAGCGACCCGGGGCTCCTGCGGGGCGTCGTCCCCGGTGGCGCAGCCGTCTTCAGCCAGTCGGGCGACGGCCTCGGCGAGAGGATATCAAGCGTCTTCGACACGCTCTTCGCCAGGGGCTACAATCGGGTGGTGGTCATCGGCAGCGACAGCCCGGACATGCCGTGCTCGACGGTCACTGAGGCGCTCGCCCTCCTCGGCGACGGGTCGGCCCAATTGGTCCTCGGCCCGGCCGATGACGGGGGTTATTTCCTCGTGGCCCTCTCCGAGCCCCTTTCCGCCCCCTTCGAGGGCATCCCCTGGAGTACCGGGGCGGTCCTTGAGGCGACCTTACAAAGGGCCCGGGAGGCCGGCATCCCCGTCGCCCTGACCAGCGGGTGGCACGACATAGACAGGGGGGAGGACATCGAGCTCCTTCGCGCCAACCCCTCCGCCCCCTTGAGCTCCGCCTACCTCGCCTCCATCGGGTTCGGCGGGCCCCGGGGGGACCGCGCCGGCGGTTAAATCCCTATCTCCCTCTTCCAACCTGTTGTATTTAATAGGAGATGGTGGTATCGTATACAGATATGGCCCCGCGTGCGCGGGGCCGACCCATTAACGCGCCGGGAGCCGGTTGATATGAACAAAAGACTCCCCCCCTGGGCGAAAAAGACCCTCGGCCCCTCGGGCCCGATACACAGGATGAAGGCCATCCTGAGAAAGCGCAACCTCCATACGGTCTGCGAGTCGGCGCGGTGCCCGAACATCGGCGAGTGCTTCGCCAAGCCGACGGCCACGTTCATGATCCTCGGGGACCTCTGCACGAGGACCTGCGGCTTCTGCTCCGTGTCCAAGTCCCGGCCCGTTGCTCCTCCGGACCCGGATGAGCCCCGGAACATAGCGGCGACGGCCGCCGAGCTCGGGCTCAGGCACGTGGTCATTACGAGCGTCACGAGGGACGACCTGCCCGGCGGCGGGGCGGCCCAATTTGCCTTGACAATAAAGGCCATTAAGGATACCATCCCAAACATTTCGGTGGAGGTCCTGACCCCGGATTTCAACGGCGACGTGTGCGCCCTCGCGCTCGTGCTCGACGCCGGCCCGGACATATTCAACCATAACCTCGAGACCGTGCCTTCGCTCTACCCGAAGGTGCGCCCGCAGGCCGACTACGGCCGGTCCCTCGACGTGCTGCGGAGCGCCGCCGGGCACGGGGCGGCGACGAAAAGCGGCATCATGGTCGGCCTCGGGGAGAGGCCCGAGGAGGTGCGCGGGCTCCTCGGCGACCTCGCGGCCGCCGGGTGCGGCTCCGTGACGATCGGCCAGTACCTGAGGCCCACGAAGGAGAGCCTCGAGGTCGTCGAGTACGTAACTCCTGAGACCTTCAGCGTCTACGAACAGTGGGGCCGCGAGGCGGGCATCCCCAAGGTCTACTCCGGCCCCTTTGTCCGCAGCTCCTACAACGCCGAAAGGTTCGTCGGCTGAAGGGTGGCAAGACGGGGGAGGGGGCGGCGAGTGGGGACGGGGGCCACGGGGGCGGCAGGTCGAAGGTCGATAAGGCTCGCATCCGATCGGTATATTCTGAAAACGAAGGGCGGTATCTTAATTAACAATGTCTAACGAGGAATTTCACAGGATAAAGCGCCTCCCGCCCTATGTCTTCAACATAGTGGGCGACCTGAAGCACGCGGCGAGGCAAAGGGGCGAGGACATAATAGACTTCGGCATGGGCAACCCGGACCTCGCCACCCCGCCTCACATAGTGGAAAAGCTCATCGAGAGCGTGCGAAATCCCAGGAACCACCGCTATTCCCTGTCGCGCGGCATCTACAAGCTCCGGCTCGCCATCTGCGACTGGTACAAGCGCAGGTACGACG
>JBHHVK010000291.1:0-1986 GCA_046754205.1 Thermodesulfobacteriota bacterium | reverse complement strand
GAGTCCACGAGGATATGCGTCAGGAAGGACTACAGGACGGCCCGTGTGTGCGGGATGACCATGGCGCACCTGCTATACAAGGCGATCTACCGGTGGTCGCGGGTCATGGAGGGTTCCGAGTCCATGGTGACCATAATAGAGCAGAACTACTACCTCTATCTGAAGCGGTTCTATCCCTTCAAGCCCATAGCGGACTTCGCGCCCCTCGGTGACGGCGTGATGAGCGGGATAGTGCTTCTCGACTGGAACGAGCTGGAGGAAAATCTGCGGGCCAAGAGGCCCAAGTTCTTCAGCTGGCTGAATGAGATGCGGCCTCTCGTTCCATCCAGACGGCAACAGCATGCGCTTTATTGACGGCGTCGAGCTTGCGCTCGATGTTCTGGACGTGGAACTTGACGGTCCGCTCGCTGATGTTGAGGATGGTGGATATCTCCCAGTTCGTCTTCCCGTCCTTGACCCAGTGCATGATTTCTTTTTCGCGTACAGAGAGGGGGGTGTCGTCGCCCATATGCGTGATTTTGTGCACCCGGACCAGGGCCTGGTGCAGGTGGGGGGTCACCGCTTCGAGGATACTCTTCTGGTGGGCCCCGAAGTTCCTGCGGGAAGCGGAGAAAGAGATAAGAGAGCCTGTCAGGTTGTTGTCGTCGTAAAGGCCGCTGCTTATTCCGTGATTGAGCCCGAAGTCCCTCGACGTGAGAAAGGCGGGTGAGAGCTCCTCCGAGTACATGGAGTAGGTCTCTTCCCATATCTGGGGGCCCGGGTTCATGAAGTTGCGGTGTATGAGCGGGTCGATCTTGTATAACTCCTCGCCGCCGTAGACCATGAGCCACTCGACGGGGTAGTTCCCGTTTATTATAAGGGGGGGGCCGAAGATGTCCCTTGGAGTCCCCTTGCCCATCCCGCAGATAGAGTAGTCCGCCGAGACCAGTCCGCGGAGTTTCTCCAGGATATGCCTCATCACGTCATGGCTCTTGCACCGTGTCGCCGAGTCAATTATGTCGAGTATGTCTACGAGATCGGTCTTGGAAAGACGCTTATAGTCCATGTATGCCTCCTTCGGGTGAAGACGGTCACGCCCGTTTCCCAGCCTCTGCCTCTACAAAGACCCCTCCTGACCTGCCTGGAACAGGCGCTTCCATGCCAATGGCCGCGAGCGCGCCGTTCAGGTGCGGTGTAAGGATGTCGGCTATCTTCTTGTGATGCCCGGTGAACCGGTCCCTTGTGCCGGAAAAGGCGAAGATGCTTATGGCGCTCGATTCGGGCATGAAGAGGCTCGTGGACAGGCCGTACTTGACGCCGTGGTCCACGGCCAGGTCCACCACCCTGCCGACGCTCTTCTCCTTTCTGTGGCGGGCTATGTCGCCCCAGATGTGTGTGCTGGAGAAACTCGTGTGGAATCGGATGACGGGGTCCAGGTAGTAGAGACTCTCGGACAGGTAGACGTCCAGCCACTCGCCTGGGTAGTTCCCGTTGAGCACGGCGAGCGGTTCTATCAGTTCCGACCCTTCTATCCTGCCGAGGCCGCATATGGTGAAGTCGGCCTCGACCATGTCCTTGGCCCGGAGTAGCACTTTTTTGAAATGCTCGAGGGAGAGGGAGTTGCCTGCGCTCTCGATGATCTCGAGGATGGAGACGAGCTCTGGTTTGGATAATCCCTTGATGTCCATAACACCCTCGGGTTGACGGGCCCCAGGCCTCGGCGGTATGAGGCGGAGCGCTTCGTTGGCTTTGGGGCGGGTGGACGCAGCGCCGATGGGTTCGCGTGTTCCTATGCGCCTTTTATTTCCCGGCCCTCTTTACGGAGTGGCACCTGAAACAGTTCCTCGTCGGGAAGGCGACCTTGTCGTGGCACCTGCCGCAGAACTCGCCCTTCCAGATGCCGGTCATGGTTACGGGGTTGGCGCCGGCCCGGGGCTTGAATATCCTGGGGTGACAGGTGCCGCACTTGAGCCAGTCCGTGTGCGCCCTGTGAGGGAAGAGGACGTC
>JBHHVK010000290.1:0-1993 GCA_046754205.1 Thermodesulfobacteriota bacterium | reverse complement strand
GCGGCCGCACCGTCGGCGCCGGGGTCGTAACAAAGATAATAGAGTAACGGAGAGGCAGGGCGGGATCCAAAACGTCATTACTACGGAGTAAAGGTGGAGAACCAGAAGATAAGAATAAGGCTCAAGGCCTTCGACCACAGGCTCTTGGACAGGTCAGTGCGCGAGATAGTGGAGACCGCCAGCCGCACCGGCGCGTCCATAAAGGGGCCCATACCTCTGCCCACGCGGATAAACAAGTTCTGCGTGCTGAGGTCCCCCCATGTCGACAAGAAGAGCAGGGAGCAGTTCGAGATACGCACCCACAAGAGGCTCATGGACATACTCGAGCCCACGCAGAACACCGTGGACGCGTTGATGAAGCTCGACCTGCCGGCCGGCGTCGACGTGGAGATAAAGCTCGACTGACGGGGGGCGGGCCGTGACGGTCCGGTGAAGCCGCGGCATGTCCCTGACGTGCCTGCCTGCTTCACGCACCCGAAGGCGGGAGGGCCGTGAAACCACGGGGGCATGCTCCTGCGCCCCCTGAATCGAGACAGGGTTACTGAAGATGGTAGAAGGTATATTCGGCAAAAAACTCGGCATGACCCACATCTACGCCGAAGACGGCGCCCAGGTGCCGGTGACGGTAATCGGCGCCGACCCCTGCTACGTCGTCCAGCGCAAGACCAGGGAGCGGGACGGCTATGACGCGGTTCAGCTCGGCTTCGAGGAGAAGAAGGAGTCCAGGACGACGAGACCCATGCAGGGACACTTCAAGAAGGCCGGCACGCCGTGCCTCTACAAGCTCTCCGAGTTCCGCGGTACGGGCCTCGACGACCTGAAGCCAGGCAGCCGGGTGAGCTGCTCGGACGTCTTCGAGGTGGGGGACTACGTGGACGTCTCCGGAGTCTCAAAGGGCAAGGGGTTCCAGGGCTCCATGAAAAGGCACGGCTTCGGCGGCGGAAGGGCGTCCCACGGCTCCATGCACAACAGGGGCCCCGGGTCCATAGGCCAGAGCTCCTATCCGTCGAAGACCTTCAAGGGGATTAAGATGGCGGGCCATATGGGCTCGGCCGCTGTAACCATCGAAAACCTCCGGATCGTGGACATCAAGCCCGACATGAACGTCATCCTCGTGGGCGGCGCCGTGCCCGGGCCGGTAAACGGCTACGTCGTTATAAGAAAGGCCGTCAAGAAGGGCCCCGGAGAGGCCGGTGAGACCGCGGCTCCGGAAAAAACAGCCGAAAAATGAACCGGCGGACGTTAAAAGGGTTGTCTTCTTCCGGTAAGTACGTTATATTATCCGTTTCCTGTAAGCACTCGAACGTTTGGGGAATATAGGCCGATGGTTATCGATGTCTTAGACAAGAACGGCTCCAAGGTGGCCGAACACGAGCTCAAGGGCGACATCTACGAGGGCAGGGTAAACGAGCCGCTCTTCTATGAGGTGGTAAAGATGCAGCTCGCCAACAGAAGGAGCGGCACGGCCTCCACCAAGACAAGGGCCGAGGTCAGGGGCGGTGGGGCCAAGCCCTGGAGACAGAAGGGCTCGGGACGCGCCAGGGCAGGCACCGCGACCTCTCCTGTCTGGAGGCACGGCGGAACGGTCTTCGGCCCGAAGCCGAGGGACTACTCCTACCGCATGCCCAAGAAGGCCGTAAGGGGAGCGCTGAAGAGCGCCCTCCGGCTCAAGGTGAAGGAAAACCGCCTCAAGGTCTTCGACTCCCTCGAGCTCGACGAGCCCAGGACAAAGGCCGCGATCAAGGTGCTTGAAAAGTCGGGACTTACCAGCGCCCTCATCGTGGTGGACGGCCCCAACCCCAACCTCACGCTCGGGGTGAGGAACTTGAGGGGCTTCAAGGTGCTCGACGCCGGGGCCATCAACGTCTACGACATCCTGAGGCACGACGACCTCGTAATCACCAAGAGCGCCCTGGAGAAAGTCGAGGGCATATTCCAGTGAAGAACCATTATTCCGTTATAAAGGCCCCGGTCATAACCGAGAAGTCGATGA
>JBHHVK010000289.1:0-2000 GCA_046754205.1 Thermodesulfobacteriota bacterium | reverse complement strand
TACTCATGTTCAACGTGGAAAGCCCCGGCGAGCTCCGGCTCATAGACGAGGTGGCAGGCCGCCTCGGCACCAGGGCGCGTTTCGCCATAAGGGTCAACCCCGACGTCGACCCCAAGACCCATCCCTACATATCCACGGGCCTCAAGAAGAACAAGTTCGGCATACCCACGGAGGAGGCGATAAGGGAATACGTCTTCGCCCGGGACAACCTGAAGAACATGGAGGCCGTCGGCGTGGACTGCCACATCGGCAGCCAGCTTACGAAGCTCAAACCCTTCGTCGACGCCCTCAAGAAGACGAGGAAGCTCGTAAGGACGCTCCGCAGGGAGGGGCTCGGCATAGAGTACATCGACCTCGGCGGGGGGCTCGGCATCACCTACGACACCGAGGCGCCGCCCCATCCCTCGAAGTACGCCCAGGCGGTCCTGAGGGAGACCGCCGGCCTGGACCTGACGCTCCTCTTCGAGCCGGGCCGCGTCATAGCCGGCAACGCCGGGATACTCGTTACCGAGGTACTCTACACCAAGGAGGGCGAGGAGAAGAACTTCATCGTCGTCGACGCCGCCATGAACGACCTCGCCAGGCCGAGCCTCTACGGCTCGTACCACGCCGTAAAGCCCGTAAAGGACGTGCCCGGAGATGAGATAACCGCCGACGTCGTAGGCCCCATATGCGAGTCCGGGGATTTTCTCGCAAAGGACCGCCTGCTGCCCCCGGTCCGGCCCGGCGACCTCCTCGCCGTCATGAGCGCCGGGGCCTACGGGTTCACCATGTCGAGCAACTACAACTCCCGGCCACGCGCCGCCGAGGTCATGGTCGACGGCACGGGCTACACCGTGGTCAGAAAGCGCGAGACCCTCAAGGACCTCATCCGCGGGGAGGGGCCGGGAGGGGCGACCATAACAAGGCCCGCGCCGGCCGGAAAGGGCGCGCCGCGGGCCTCGGGCAAGGGGGCGGCGCGTATCGCCTCCACCATCGGCGGGACCCTCGGCGCCACCGTGGGCGCCGCCAGGCGGCTCAAGGGAGGTGGATGAAGATACCTTTCACCAAGATGCACGGCCTGGGAAATGACTTCATCGTCATCGACTGCCGCGCCAGGAATATCCCGAACCTGTCCCGCGTCGTGAAAAAACTCTCGGACAGGCGCTTCGGGGTGGGCTTCGACCAGGCCCTCATACTGAAGAGGTCGAGGAAAGCCGACTTCCGCATGGACATCTACAACGCCGACGGCGGACGTGTGGAGATGTGCGGCAACGGCATAAGGTGCTTTGCCAGGTACGTCTGGAGCCGGCGTCTTTCGAGAAAGGCCCGTCTCGACGTCGAGACCATGGCCGGCATCATAAGGCCCGAGCGCGCCGGGGGGGCAAAGGGGGTAAAAGGGACAAAGGGGGCAAACCTCGTCCGCGTGGACATGGGGGCCCCTGTGCTCGAAGGGTCCCTCATACCCACGGCCGCCAGGGGGCGGGTCATCGACCATCCCCTAAAGGCAGGAGGCCGGACCTTCGATATAACCTGTGTCTCCATGGGCAACCCCCACGCCGTGATATTCGTCGAGGACGTGGACGCCTTCCCAGTGGAGAAGTACGGCCCCCTCATCGAAAAGGACGGGTTCTTCCCGAAGAGGACCAACGTGGAGTTCGTCGAGGTCAGGGGCCCGAGAAGGCTCAGGATGCGCGTCTGGGAGCGCGGGGCCGGAGAGACGCTCGCCTGCGGCACCGGGGCCTCGGCCTCCGCCGTGGCCGCCCGCGTCAAGGGTCTCACCGCCGCCGGGGTAACGGACGTGGAGCTTAAAGGCGGCAGGCTCAGGATAGAATGGGACGGCGCCGGGAGCGTCTACATGACGGGCCCGGCCGAAGAAGTCTTCACCGGCACGGCGGTCGTCTGAGGGCGCGTCGGGCTGCTACGGCGGCCGGTATGATTAAAGGTCTGTATCGAGGAGAAAAACAGGAGGTAACCGGGATGTTTACGGGTTCGATAACGGCGCTTGTGACGCCCTTCCG
>JBHHVK010000288.1:0-2006 GCA_046754205.1 Thermodesulfobacteriota bacterium | reverse complement strand
CCACGAGGTCCACGAGCGAGACCGTGGGTACGGGCACGCGCACGGCGAGGCCGTCGAGCCTGCCCTTGAGGTCCGGGAGCACCAGGGCCACGGCCTTTGCAGCGCCCGTGGTGGTGGGTATCATGGAAAGCGCCGCCGCGCGGGCGCGCCTCAGGTCCTTGTGCGGCAGGTCGAGTATCCGCTGGTCGTTGGTGTAGGCGTGGACCGTCGTCATCAGGCCCCGCTCGATGCCGAACTCTTCGTGGAGCACGCTCGCCACCGGGGCGAGGCAGTTCGTCGTGCACGAGGCGTTGGAGATGATGTTGTGGACCGCCGGGTCGTAGAGCTCGTGGTTTACGCCCATGCAGATGGTCATGTCCTCGTCCTTTGCGGGCGCGGAGATTACGACCTTCTTGGCCCCGGCGGTGATGTGCCCCTCGGCCTTTTCGCGGGCGGTGAAGAGCCCCGTGCACTCAAGGGCGATGTCGACCCCGAGCCTGGTCCAGGGGAGCTTAGAGGGGTCCCTCTCGGCGGAGATCTTTATCTCACGGCCGTTTATTATTATGGCGTTATCCGTTGCCTCCACCTCGGCGTCGATCATGCCGAGGATCGAGTCGTACTTGAGGAGGTGGGCGAGGGTCTTCGAGTCCGTTATGTCGTTTATGGCCACGAAGTCTATGTCGCTGTCCTTGAGGCAGGCCCTGAGGACGTTCCTTCCGATCCGGCCGAATCCGTTTATCGCAACCCTTGCTGCCATATTTTTTCCCTCCCGGAGTTTGTGGTCATTTTCGAGATATTGAGCGGCCGCCCCGGACCCTTGCCCGTGACCGCTGCGGCGGCGCGCGCCGGGGCCGTCCCAGCCCTCCCGCCCCCCCCGCCCCCCCCGCCCCCCCCGCCCCTTGCGTGCAGCCGCCTTAGAGGCTTTCGAAGAAGCGGAGCTCTCGGGCGAGGGTCTTGAGGGGGAGCTGGCCCGGGGCGGTTTCGTCCCCGAGGGACCCGTAGGTCACGAGCGAGCCGAGCAGGGGGAAGAAGACCCTCGAGGGGCCTCCGACGGGGCCCATGGCGATGACTATGAGGCCCTTCGAGCCGGCAAGGAGTCCGGCGAGCCTCCTGAAGTCCGCCCGGCCGCGCGCCATCGCGGCTATCTTGACTATATGGGCCCCTGAAGCGCGGGCCTTTTCGACTATCGCGCGGAGTCGCAACTCCACCGGGGTCGACTTGAAGTTGTGGTATGAGACGATGACCTTCTTCCCGCGTCTTACGGCCAAGTCCATTACGGACCGGAGCGACTTTACGGAGCTCAGCTCTATGTCGACGAGGTCGGCGAAGGGGAGGAGGGCCTCGAATATCTCCGCCCGAACTCTATCGGGTATGGGGTACCTGCCGCCCTCGCGAGCGCTCCTTACCGTGAGAATGACCGGGAGGGCCGGGGCGGTACAGAGCGCCCGCTCGAAGGCCGCCTTGAGCGCCGGCAGAGACCTGTCGGCGAAGGTATCCACGCGGACCTCGATGAGGTCCGCGCCCTCGCGGACGGCCCTCGTCACGGCCCGTTTATCGAGCGCGCCGGTGATGACCGCGGCGGCCCGAGGGGACCCCCCGAACTCTACCCCCTTTATTTTCATAGTGGAATCGAAAGGTTCTGATAACCCCGGCGGCCCGCTGCCCGCCGTGCCGGGGACAAAAAACACTATAGAAATACTCAAATAACCGTTAAAAGTCAAGAAGAAAGCGGAACGGGAAGGAAAAAGCCCCCCACGGAAGACGGGGCGACCTGCGCCGCGGCCTGACCAACGGGGCGGGACCCCCCCCCTCACCCGTGCTGACCCCCGGCCTGCTTCAGCCCGCAAGGCCCGTCTTCTCTGCCTTTTTGCCGTGAAAGAGCTCCCTGTGCCTTGCCAGGTAGTAGACTATCAGGGTGTTTACGATGATTACTATTACCGTCAGGAAGGCCGGGCGCAGCACGAGGTCCCATATCTCGAAGGGGATGAGCGCCCCGGTGCCGCAGACGGTGAGCCACTCGGCCCAGC
>JBHHVK010000287.1:0-2008 GCA_046754205.1 Thermodesulfobacteriota bacterium | reverse complement strand
GGGTCTTATAATCCGCCTTCTTTAAGATCCTGAAACGAGCCTGAAACAAGTTCAGGCCATGGTTCAGCATGACAGACATTCTTTGGTAGGCTGGGTAGAGCGAAGCGAAAACCAACAACTCAACAGGACAATGTCCGTCAGGCCGCGTACCGGCAGCCACACCCGAAGGCCTACGAGCCCCCGCCTTTTTTCCCGCCGAGTATTACGTAGTAGAAAAGGGCCACGCCCACGAGGATGATGAACCCGCCGATATACTTGTGCTGCTCCCCGAAGTCGACCTGCGCGACGAAGACGGGCATTGTCCTGTTGTAGACGGTGCCCGCGCCGAAGATGACGACGGCCACCGCGAAGAGGAATATCTCGATCCTGTATTTCATCTCGTCCGGTCCTTTGTTTTTATCCCTTCGGGCGTCCGGGCCCCCGGTTACTCCCCGAAGAGTTTTTTGAGCGCCTCTTTCGCCTTCTCCTCGGCGGACGACTCCCGGGGTCCGCCATCCCCGCCATCACCGCTCCCGCCCCCCGACTCGCGGAACTCGAAGTACTCGCAGTAGTTGGCCCGGTCCTTTTCGAGCACGCGATCGGCCTGCGGCTCGGAGCACTCGTTGTAGGAGTACGGGTCGTAGAAGCGGCAGTTGACGCAGCACTTCAGCGCGGCCCCGCAGCCGGGGCACTCATCGCCCCTGCCGGGCTTGCCAGCAAAATCGAGCGTCCTGCCGCAGTTAAAGCATGTCTTCACGGCTGCCTCCTAACAGCTTCGCACGGCGGAGAGGAGCGTTTCGATGTCGCCCTTCGCCTCATCCGGCATCCCGCAGAAGCTGATCCCGAAGACGGTCCTCTCGTTGTCCGTGCTTATGTTCCTCACGATGCCCTTCAGCTCGATCTCCCGTTCCTTCCCGGGCATGAGGACCTTCAGGGACGCGTCGCTGTTGAGGCCGAGCAGGCCGTCGAGCCCTCTTACGCTCTCGGCGTCATCCGTTTTCACCGAGTACCTGCACCCCTCTTTCGACAGGTCTATGACTATCGCCTCCACGCAGGTCTTGCCGATGCACGTCCTGGCCGGCAGCATGCAGTCGTACCTGTGGCACGTGCGCGAGTCCCGCACCTGCACCACCCCGGGGTACTCCACGAAGATGAGCGGCGACGGAGTCGAGATGGCGCTGATGATCCGGCTCCCGAAGGCGTGGACCTCGCCGCCATGCATGTAACTGACGTTCACCGGGACGTCGCACGTGGACCCTACGGCCGCAAGGTCGTCCACGCGGAGTTTCAGTATCAGGTATTCCCTGGAGACCGCTCCCACAAAGGCGCTCTTGTAATGCACCCCTTGCCCGGCGACCTCCACGAGGAGCGGGGCGCCGACGTCGAGCGCCAGCTCCGGTTTTTCCATCTTTTTGCTCATGTCTCTTCCCCCGGTTTAAGCGTTGGGGCTCCGGTCTCAGCGGGCCCTGACTCTGGTTCGAGCCGCCCGGCCCGGTCAGTCTTTCCTGGCGTAGCCGAGGTAGTTTATCGAGGTGTCCCTGGAGAGCCTGAACTCGAGCCTCAGCGGGTCGTAGCTCATGCCGCGGATATCCTCCACCTTCACGCCCTCGCCAGCGAGTGTCTCCACGATGGTCGAGGGGCGCACGAAGCGGCCAAAGTCGTGGGTGCCCCTCGGGAGCATGCCGAGTATGTCCTCGGCCACGAATATGGCGAAAAAACGCGCCTTCATGGTCTTGTTCAGGGTGGCGAAGAAGAAGAGCCCCCCCTTTTTGAGCGGCCTTAAGGCCTCGGTGAGAAATTTTTCGACATCCTCGACGTGTTCGAGCACCTCGGCGCAGACGACGATGTCGAACCCTTCGGGTTCTTCTTTGAGAAAGTCGCCGATGGACGTGAGGCGGTAGTCTATCGAGAGGCCCGATTTTTTCGCGTGCCTGGTGGCGGCCTCTATGGCCGCCGTGGAGAGGTCTATCCCCGTGACCTCGGCCCCTGCGCGGGCGAACTCCTCGGCCAGGACCCCTCCGCCGCAGCC
>JBHHVK010000286.1:0-2019 GCA_046754205.1 Thermodesulfobacteriota bacterium | reverse complement strand
GAGATGCGCGAGCAGGAGCGGCTCATCGAGCTCCAGCAGACCGGGGCGCTCAAGACGGGAGAGAAGTCCGCCGCCGAGGGCTTCGAGTCCGTGGACTACAGGATAACCGGCTCTGTTACCTCCTACTCTGAGGTCGAGGAGTCGAGCGACGTCCTCATCGCCCAGAGCAAGACCCGCATAGCTCGCGTCCAGGTCGACTACGCCCTCGTTGACGTCGGTTCCGGCAAGACGCTCCTCGCCGAATCCGGCACCGGCGAGTACAGGAAGAAGACAGGAGGGCTCTTCGGTTTCGGCTCCAAATCCACATCCGACCTCGGCCTGCGCGACGGCGCCCTCCGGGACGCCCTTACCAAGGCGATGACCGGCATGATAGCAAAGCTCAACGCCGAGCCCTTCAAGTCCAGGGTCCTGCTCGTGGACGGGAACAACGTCATCATACGGGCGGGCACGAGGTCGAGGCTCGAGCCCGGGGCGGTCCTGAACGTCTACCGGCGCGGCGTCGAGCTCGTCGACCCTGATACGGGCCGGGTAATCGGGACGCGTGAAAAGCTCATCGGAGAGGTGGTCATCACCTCCCACCAGGACGCCGACATATCCGAGACCCTGGTCAAGGCCGGGGTCGGCATCCAGCCCGGGGACGTAGTGAGGGCCAAGCGATGAGGGGCGCGAGCCAGGGAGGCGTCAGGCGGCTTCCGGTCCTGCTCCTGGTCCTTTTGTCCGCCTCCGTCGTCATCTCCGGCTGCGCCGGCCGCCTCGGGGGCTGCGCCTCTCCCGGGTCCGACCCGGTCAGCCTCTACGTCGAGGGGATGGACCTCGTCTGGGAAGGCGAGGTCGAAGCGGCCGGGGCCAGGCTTTCACGGGCGGCCTCCTGCGACAGAAGGTCAGCCTCCATACAGGGAGGGCTCGCCGTCCAAGCGGCCATCAAGGTCACGGAAGGGGCCGGAGGGCAAAGTGAGCGCCTGACGGCCCTGGACAGACTGGTGCGCGCCGCCAGATACGTCTCGACCGGGGAGGACGAGTTCGCCTACAGGGTGGCGTCCATGAGGGTCTACACCGAGCTCAAGCCGCTGAGATGGCTCGCCCGCGTAAAGGACGACTACAAGAAGGCGATGAGGACGAGGCTCGACGAAGATAACCTACCCTTCTACCGTACCCGTGAGGCGGCGAGCTACTTCATGGGCATGGCCTACCTCGACGCCGGCGAGTACGAAGCGGCGGGCGAGATGTTCTCCGGGGTCCTCTCCTCAAGGCGCTCGGGCCGCTGGAAGGGTCCGGCGGAGAGGGGCCTCGATAGGGTTGAAGGGCTGACAAGATAGCCGCGGCCCGGGCCGCGGCTGCACGGGCGGAGGCGCGCGGCAAGGCCTCCGCCCACCTGTAAGACGCCCCGTATATTCGCCCCCCCGCCCCCCGGGCCGGGGGGGCTTCTCGCAAGCCCCCCTTCGGGGCCGTTCCCGCGCTCGAATCGTTTATCCAGGACCGCCGCACGGCCCGCGCCTCCCCCGGCCGCACAAGCTCCACCCATCCAGACGCGTCCGCTCTCCCCCCATCCAGAGACAACGACTTAATCTTTTCCAGCCGCCGACCGATAGGATATACATGCCGGCGCAGGGGTCGCTGTCCCGGGGCTTTTTTCCATCACCTGGTACCAATATCACATACCCGGCCGCGTCCGAGTTGTATAATATTTACAGGTTCGGATTGAGACCCTTGTCATGTAAAGACCCGTTGCCAAGGAGGTTTACGTGAGAAGAACCCTGATCGCCTTTATAGTCCTTGCCTCGCTCCTCGCTGCGGCCCCAAGGGCGGAGGCGGTGCTCGACCTGGACTTCAGGTACTGGTATACGGAGCTGGACAGCACCGTCAAGTCTTCGACGGGCAGCGTCATCGGCAACGAGATAAACTTCGCGAATACCCTCGGCATCGACGAGCACAAGAGCTTTTTCGACGGGAGGGCTACCCTCGAATTCGGCCACCACAGCATCAGGTACGCCTTCATCCCCATGGACTGGGACGGCGTAA
>JBHHVK010000285.1:0-2028 GCA_046754205.1 Thermodesulfobacteriota bacterium | reverse complement strand
ACATCGTGGACAGGGTGGCCTCCACCGACATCGTCGACCCCAACACCGGCGAGGTCCTCCTGGAGTGCAACCAGACGCTCTCGCGCGACAAGCTCGACGAGATAGCCCGTCGGGGGATAACCTCCTTCAAGCTGCTCCTGATCGAGGCGAAGGGGCCTTTTTTCAGGGAGACCCTCGGCAACGACCGCGTGGGGAGCGAGGAGACCAAGTCCATCGTCGACTACAGGCGCGACAACCCCGACGACCCCACGACCAACATGACGCTCAACGCGCGTCTCGAGATATACAAGCGCCTCAAGCCCGGGGACCTGCCCACGGTCGAGACCTCCAGCAAGTTTTTCGGCGACCTCTTCTTCAGCCCCGAGAGGTACGACCTCTCCAAGGTCGGCCGCCTGAAGCTCAACCGCAAGCTCGGCTTCACCGACGTGGACTTGAGCCACACCACGCTAAGGAAAGAGGACATCGTGGAGGTGGTGAGATACCTGATCGGCCTCAGAAACGGCCAGGGCTCCGTAGACGACATAGACCACCTCGGCAACCGCCGGGTGCGCTCCGTGGGCGAGCTCCTCGAAAACCAGTACCGCATAGGGCTCCTGAGGATGGAGAGGGCCGTCAAGGAACGGATGAGCCTCGGGGAGCTCGAAACGCTCATGCCCCACGACCTCATAAACCCCAAGCCCGTAAGCGCGGTCATAAAGGAGTTCTTCGGGTCGAGCCAGCTAAGTCAGTTCATGGACCAGACGAACCCGCTCTCCGAGATAACCCACAAGAGGAGGCTTTCGGCCCTCGGCCCGGGCGGGCTCACCCGCGAGCGCGCCGGCTTCGAGGTGCGCGACGTACACGCCACGCATTACGGCAGGATATGCCCCATCGAGACCCCCGAGGGCCCGAACATCGGGCTCATCGTAAGCCTCTCCACCTACGCCCGCGTCAACGAGTTCGGTTTCATCGAAACGCCCTATCGCGAGGTGAAGGACGGAAAGGTCACCAACAGGATAACCTTCCTCTCCGCACTCGACGAGGAGGACCACGTCATAGCCCAGGCCAACGCCCCGGTCGACAAGGACGGCCACTTCATAAACGAGTTCGTCTCGGCGCGGGAGAGCGGGGACTTCATCATGGCGAGGCCCGAGAAGGTCACCCTCATGGACGTCTCCCCGAACCAGCTGGTGAGCGTGGCCGCCTCCCTCATACCCTTCCTGGAGAACGACGACGCCAACCGCGCGCTCATGGGCTCCAACATGCAGCGCCAGGCGGTACCGCTCATCCGGACCGAGGCCCCGCTCGTGGGCACCGGGATGGAGAAGGTGGCGGCCAGGGACTCGGGAGTAACGGTGCTCGCAAAGAACCCCGGGGTGGTGGACATCGTCGACGGCAGCAGGATAGTCATCAAGACCGACGACGGAGGGGTGGACATCTACTCCCTGACGAAGTTCAGGAGGAGCAACCAGAACACCTGCCTGAACCAGAAGCCCGTCGTCACGATGGGAGACCGCGTGGAGGCGGGCACCGTCATAGCCGACGGCCCCTCCACGGACAAGGGGGAGCTGGCGCTTGGCAAGAACGTCCTGGTGGCCTTCATGCCCTGGGGCGGCTACAACTTCGAGGACTCCATACTCATAAGCGAAAGGCTCCTTTCCGAGGACGTCTTCACGAGCGTGCACATAGAGGAGTTCGAGGTGGTGGCCCGGGACATCAAGCTCGGCAAGGAGGAGATAACCCGCGACATACCCAACGTCGGCGAGGACGCCCTCTGTGACCTCGACGAGAGCGGCATCATCCGCATCGGGGCCGAGGTCGCCCCGGGGGACATACTCGTGGGCAAGATAACCCCCAAGGGCGAGACCCAGCTCTCACCGGAGGAAAAGCTCCTGAGGGCCATCTTCGGCGAGAAGGCGGAAGACGTGAAGGACACCTCGCTTCGAGTGCCTCCGGGCATAGAGGGCGTGGTCATAGACGCCAAGGTCTTCAGCCGCAAGGGCGCCGAGAAGGACGAGAGGAGCAAGTCCATCGAGGACATGGAGATGA
>JBHHVK010000284.1:0-2035 GCA_046754205.1 Thermodesulfobacteriota bacterium | reverse complement strand
ACGGAAGATGAAGGCCGAGGGCGAGAAGATCCCCGTGCTTACGGCCTACTCCTACCCGATCGCGAGGCTCCTCGACGAGGCCGGGGTCCCGGTGATCATGGTCGGAGACTCCGTCGGCATGGTCGAGGCGGGCCATGATACGACCCTGCCGGTGACCGTCGACGAGATCGTCTACCACACCAGGGCCGCGGCCAGGGGGGCCGCCAGGGCCCTCGTCGTCGCCGACATGCCCTTCGCCTCCTACCAGATAAGCGTCGAGGGCGCCAGGTTGAACGCGGCCCGCCTCGTCAAGGAGGGCGGCGCCGGGGCCGTAAAGCTCGAGGGGGGGCGCCGCTCCGCGGCGGTCATAAGGGCCATCGTGGAGATGGGGGTGCCCGTGATGGCCCACGTGGGGCTCACGCCCCAGTCCGTGCACAACATGGGGGGCTACAGGGTGCAGGGCAGGACCGCCGAGGCCGCCGATGCCGTCGCCGCCGACGCCCGCGCCGTCGAGGAGGCCGGGGCCTTCTCGGTCGTGCTCGAGGGCGTGCCTGCGGACCTCGCCGCGAGGATCACGAAGGCCTCCGCCATACCGACCATAGGGATAGGCGCCGGGCCCGGGTGCGACGGCCAGGTCCTCGTGGTAAACGACATGCTCGGGCTCAACCCCGGCTCCCGGCCCCCGAGGTTCGTCAAAGAGTACGCAGACCTCAAAAAGACCGTAACCGGGGCCGTGGCCGAGTACATAAGGGAGGTCAAAGAGGGGACCTTCCCGGACGAAGAGCACACCTACCGATGAAGATAATCGAGACCGTGGGGGAGATGAAGGCCGCCTCCGCCTCGATCAGGGCCCGGGGGAGGTCCATCGCCCTTGTGCCGACGATGGGGTGCCTCCACCGGGGACACAGGGAGCTCGTAAGGGCCGCCCGAAAGGCCGCCGACGCGGTCGTCCTCTCCATATTCGTAAACCCCGCACAGTTCGGACCGAACGAGGACTACTCGAATTACCCCAGGGACATGGCCGGCGACCTCCAGGTCGCCGGCGGTGAAGCGGTCGATATCGTCTTCGCCCCCGCCCCGGAAGAGGTGTACCCGGAGGGATTTTCCACCTGCGTGGAGGTCGAGGGGCCGGCGCGCGGCCTCTGCGGCGCCTCGCGGCCGGGCCACTTCCGCGGGGTGGCCACCGTGGTCCTGAAGCTCTTCAACGTGGTGCGGCCAGACAGGGCCGTATTCGGCCAGAAGGACTACCAGCAGCTCAAGGTCATCGAGAGGATGGTCACGGACCTCGACCTCGACGTCGAGATAATCCCCGTCGATACGGTCCGCGACCCCGACGGGCTCGCCATGAGCTCGAGGAACAGGTACCTGAGCCCCGCCCAGAGGCGGGCGGCGCTGGTCATACCCCGCTCCCTCGACGCCGCCGGGGCCGCCTGGTCCTCGGGAGAGAGGGACCCCGCGGCCATCGTGGAAAAAATGAAAAAAATCATAGAGGTCGAGCCTGCGGCCGTGGTAGAGTATGTGGAGGTCCGCCACCCGGAGACCCTCGAGCCCATAAAGAGGCCCGGCCCCGATGGCGCGCTCGTCGCGCTCGCCGTAAGGGTGGGTCCGGCGAGGCTCATAGACAACAGGCTGCTTCTCTGAGCCGGACCCCGCCCGTGGGCCGGGGGCAGGGCGGCGTGGGGGGGGGAGGGGGGGCCGTCAGGCGGCCCTATCCCCTGGAGCGGTGAAAAAATCTTTTTAAATTCTTCCGGTTTTCGGATATAATGCACTGCCGTCGCCTTTTTTCGCAACGGCCGGCGGCATTATCAAAGAGGAGGATCTACCAAGATGCGGCGCATTATGCTCAAGAGCAAGATCCACCGGGCTACTGTAACGGACTCCAACCTCGATTACGAGGGCTCCGTGGCTATAGACGAGTCCCTCATGGAGGCCGCCTGCATATACCCCTTCGAGCAGGTGCAGATATACAACCTGGCCAACGGCAGCCGCCTGACCACATACGCCATAACCGCCCCGAGGGGGAGCGGGACCATCTCCGTGAACGGCGCGGCGGCGC
>JBHHVK010000283.1:0-2047 GCA_046754205.1 Thermodesulfobacteriota bacterium | reverse complement strand
TGGTACCACACGGTCGTGGGCAAGGGCAGGCTCCCGGTGGTGGACACCTGGTGGCAGACCGAGACCGGCGGGATATTGATATCCCCCCTGCCGGGGGCCACGACACTCAAGCCTGGCTCGGCCACGAGGCCATTTTTCGGCGTGGTGCCCAGGATACTGAGGGAGGACGGCACCGAGGCCGGGGTCAACGAGGGCGGCTACCTGGTCATCGAGAAACCCTGGCCCGGGATGCTCCGGGGGACCTACGGCGACCCGGCGAACGAGCGCATAAAGGAGGTCTACTTTTCGAGGTTCCCGGGCTACTACCTCTCGGGCGACGGAGCGAGGCGGGACGAGGATGGGGACTACTGGCTCATGGGCAGGATAGACGACGTGCTCAACGTCTCCGGCCACAGGCTCGGAACCGCCGAGATAGAGAGCTCGCTCGTGGGGACCCCGCTGGTGGCCGAGGCCGCGGTCGTGGGCTTCCCCCACGAGGTGAAGGGCGAGGGTATCTACGCCTTCGTGGTCCTCAAGGATGGGGTTCGTCCCGGCGCGGAGGTAAGAAAGGAGCTCGAGGCGCACCTGAAAAAAGACATCAGCCCCATAGCCAAGCCGGACAAGATACAGTTCGCCTCGGGACTGCCCAAGACCAGGAGCGGCAAGATAATGAGGCGGATCCTCCGCAAGATTGCCGCCGGCCACACCGAGGACCTCGGGGACACATCTACACTGGCCGACCCCGGTGTCGTCGGCGCGCTCCTGGCCGAGAGGGTTTAAGGGAGCGCCGCTTCCATGAAAAAAGCCCGGACGGAAATGTCCGGGCTTTTTTCATGATGGCTTATCCTGGTACTAATACCTTCTGGAGCTCTTCCTTGACGCCTTGGCGCGGCGCTTGGCCGCCTCCTGGCGCTTTCTCTTCTTCTTCACGCTCGGCTTCTCGTAGAACCTCCTCTTCTTTATCTCTCGGAAGGTCCCGTCCTGAGCGAGCTTGCGCTTGAGGATCTTGAGCGCCTTTTCGAGCTGGTCGTCAAAAACCTTAACCTCTGACAAACGTTAACACCCCCTCTATGAGAAAAGATTTGTAATCTCTCCAGTAATGCCACCCCGGTCCCGAGGAGCGACCTCAGCCGCACAGGGCCGCTCCACCCGGCCCCGGCCCTGAGAAGCTGTCGGGCCGCATAAGCGCCGCCCGACAGGCTTGCGGCGCTTCGCGGGGGAGGTGGCCGCCCATGCAAGGGAAACCGCCGCTGAAGGGCAAATAGCCCCATAGGGGTAACGGTCCCCGGAAGGCAAGTGAAAATTATACCAAAATCAAGGGCCAAGTCAAATAAATTCAACCCCCCGGCGGCAAGCCGTCGTCCCCAAGGCCGGGGCCGGGGGGACGGCGGGGGGCTGAAAGGGCGGCATAAGACGCTGAAAAGCCGAAAGTTTCCTTTTCAAAAGACGGCCAAACCTGTTATAATTCACAGGCCTTAAGCCGGAACGAACCACCCCCAAGGAGATAGATAAGACCGATGAAGCACAGAACACTTTCCACGGCCGCCAAGACCGCGGCCATACTGCTCGTCGCCGGAGGCGTCGCGGGCGGATGCGTCGCCAGGAGCACCTACAACAAGGATGTCATGGTGCTCGCCGAACAGCTGACCAAGGAACGGGAACAAAAAAAGTACAAGGTCGAAAACCTGGAGATAAAGGCGGCGAACCAGGGCAGGTCGCTCGGCGAGATAACCCGGATGTATATAGAGCTCCAGAAGGATTACCAGGAATCCCAGGGGGTGTTGCAGAACCTCAGGGGCGACTTGGAGGCCCTCAGAAGAGACATCGAGGAGCTGATACTCGTAGTCAACACCAACATGAGCGGCTCCGAGGCCGACGAGATGGTATTCAAGCTCAACGACATGGATAGAAGGATAGGGCGAATACTCAGAAAGAGCGCCCAGCGTCCGGGACGTCTCAGGAACGTACCCCGGTAAAGGTATCTGCCCCCGGGCGCACTCCGCACCCACGGCCCCCCCTGGCCCCCCCCCCCGCCCCCCCCCCGGCCGGCGCGGGGCCCGGCGGGGTG
>JBHHVK010000282.1:0-2112 GCA_046754205.1 Thermodesulfobacteriota bacterium | reverse complement strand
TTCAATTCCTCCTTGTTGGCGAAGGCCACGCTGTGGACCAGGGCGTCGAGGCCGCCCCACTTCTCGCCCACGACCCGGAAGACCTCGTCTATCTCGCCGTCCGCCGTGACGTCGCAGGGGAGCACGATCTCGGAGCCGAGGGATTCGGCCAGAGGGGTCACCCTTGACTTCAGGGGCTCGGCGCCGTAGGTGAAGGCGAGCTCCATCCCCTCGGAGTGGAGCGCGCGGGCGATGGCCCATGCGATGCTCCTCTCATTGGCCACGCCGAAGATAATTCCCTTCCTGCCGTCGAGAAGTCCCATAACTAATTTCCTCCCTGTCTTTGAACTGTTGATGTCCGGTATCCCTCCACGTCCGCCCTCCTACTACTAACACTATTGTCCCGGTGATTCAACACCAAGTTCCGGCCCACGGGGGCCCCGGCGGTAAAGCTTGCCGAAACCCGCCGGTTTTGATAAAGTTATAGCGGCCCTCCCCCGGGCCGCAATCCACGGGAAGGAGTTTAGTTATGATGTTCGACCATCTTGAGGAGAAAGAGGCGGTAAAGAGGGCCGCCATGATCGAGGAGAACGGACGCAGGTTCTACACGCTGCTGGCCGAGAAGTCGAAAGACACCGAGACCAAGGCCCTCTTCACCAAGTTCGCCAACGACGAGCTCACGCACCTGCGGGAAGTGGAAGACAACTTCTTTCCCGAAGCGGGCTTTACGGAATACGTAACCGAGGAGGAGCTCGCCATAGACGAGTACCTTGAAAAGACCGGGGCCGGGGACATCTTCACCAAGAGGATAGACATCGACGCCCTGGTCAAGGCCCTCGACGATCCCCGCAGGGCGCTCATCGTGGCCCTTGATACGGAGAAACACTCCGTGGAATACTTCGAGGAGCTCTCCCACAGGTGCACCACCCCCGAGGCGAGAGACCTCTACAGGCAGCTCATGGAGGAGGAGCAGAACCACGTGGCCCAGATAGAGTTGCTCCTGTCCAGGGAGTCCAATCCATAAGACCGGGTATCCTGCCCCATGTCGGAGCTGAGACTCAACCCCGTGACCCGTGAGTGGGTCGTGATAGCCACGGAACGCGCCAAGAGGCCCTCGGAGTTCCTCAGGACCGAGGTGCGTTCGCCCTCGCCGCCTTACCTGAAGAGCTGCCCCTTCTGTCCCGGGAACGAGGACAAGACCCCGGGGGAGCACTTCAGGGTCGACCTCGGTGACGGGGACGGTGGCTGGCTCCTCCGTGTCGTGTCGAACAAGTACCCGGCCCTTTCCCCCGACGTCGAGCTGAAACGCATCATCGAAGGGGCGAGGCGCTTCGTCTCCGGTGTGGGCATACACGAGATCGTCATAGAGACCCCCGTGCACAACACCACGATGGCGCTCTTCGATCTGTCCCACATCGAAGACATAGTCCGCATCTACAAGAACCGCTTCATAAAGGCCCACACCGACCCCCGCGTGGAGCACGTCATCATATTCAAGAACCACGGCGCTGGGGCCGGGACGTCCATAGAGCACCCGCACGCCCAGCTCATAGCCACCCCGGTGGTGCCGGTGCAGTTCCGGGACCGCGTACAGGCGGCGATGCATTTCTTCGACGATACGGGAGAGTGCCTCATGTGCTCCATGATAACCAAGGAGCTTGATGAGGGCATAAGGGTGGTGCTCGATACAGAGGGCTTCATCACCTTCATCCCCTACGCGGCGCTCTCGCCCTTCCACACCTGGATCTTCCCCAAGAGGCACTCGGCGAGTTTTTCGGACATAAGCGAGGCGGAGATTACGGAGCTCGCCGCGCACATGAAAGAGCTCCTGAGCAGGTTCTACCACGGGCTCGAAAACCCGGACTACAACTACGTCATAAGGTCGTCGAGGCCCCAGGACGTGGCCAACGAGTACTGCCACTGGTACCTCAGCATCGTCCCGAGGCTCACCAAGGCCGCCGGGTTCGAGCTCGGAAGCGGCATGTTCATAAACACCGCCATGCCCGAGGACAGCGCGGAGTTCCTCAGGTCCGTGCGCATCCCATAGGCCTCTGACGGAAAAAGGGAAAACCGGGAAGCGATGGCCGAGGAGTACAAAAACCCCCTTCTGACGGTGGACGTCATAATAGAGCT
>JBHHVK010000281.1:0-2131 GCA_046754205.1 Thermodesulfobacteriota bacterium | reverse complement strand
ATGTCGCACATCCGGTTTACGGTATCGCCCACCTTCTCTATGGCCTGCCTGTAGTCTTCGGCGCTCCGCTCCTTGCCGAGGGTCACCTCGCAGAAACTCTTTATGATGGTGGTTGGGGTCCTGAGCTCATGGGAGGCGTCGGAGAGAAACTGCTTCTGCTTGGAGAAGGACGAGTCGAGGCGCGCGAGCATCGCGTTGAAGCTCACCGCCAGGGGCTTGAGCTCCATGGGGAGCGCCTTCTCATCCACCCTCTCGCCGAGCTTCTCTTCCGTCATCTCCTCCACCTGCGCGGAGAAGGCCCTGACGGGCCTCAGCGCCCAGCCGGCGAGGAGCAGGACCCCGAGGCTGCTCAGCACGAAGACCCCCGGAAAGATATAGAGCACTATCCTCCTGAAGGAGCTTATCGTCCGGTACGTCTCGTCGAGAGAGTCCCCGGCCACGAAGGTGAGAAGCCCGGCGTCGAATACGTAGGCCACGGTCATCATGCGCATGGCCTCGCCCGCGGGCCCGATGGCGTTCTTGAAGACGGGCTCGACCCCACCCACCTCCGCCGGGAGCGAGACGTCCGTAAGCAGCAGGGACGGCGAACGGGCGAGTATCATCCCCTCGGCGGAGACTATCTGGAAGTAGTGGCCGGAGAGCTCGTCGGCGTATACCTGCGAGGCCGAGGCGGAGAGCTCCTGGAGCTCCTTGTCTATCTGACCGTGCTTTTCCTCGATGGCGAGGATGTTGGCCAGGGACTCCACCTCGCTCCTGAGGTGGTCGTCGGCGAGCCGCAAGACGACGGACTCGAGCTCGTGGTAGAGGAAGACCTCGATGGCGATAAAAAAGACGGAAAAGACTACAAGGAAGAGCAGGGCGAGCTTGATTTTTATCGAATTGAACATTTAGGTGGTCTTGTCTTCCTTGTCTTCGACCTTGAGGATATATCCGGCGCCCCGCACGGTGTGTATGAGCTTCGTGTCGAAACCCTTGTCTATCTTGTTCCTCAGGTAGTTTATGTAGACGTCGACGACGTTGCTGTCCATGTCGGCCTCCTCGTGGTAGATGTGCTCCACGATGTCGCTCCTGGTGACCACCCTGTCCCTGTTGTAGGCGAGGTACTCGAGCAGCGCGTACTCGCGGGCCGAGAGGCTTATGGACCTGCCGCCCCTGGTCACCTCGTGGCTGGCGGTGTTCATCTCCAGGTCGGCGATCCTTACAACGGCCTCCTTGACGGTGGACTTGCGCCTTATGAGCGACCTCACCCTGGCCTTGAGCTCGCTGAACTCGAAGGGCTTGGTCAGGTAGTCGTCGGCCCCCGTGTCGAGGCCCTTTATCTTGTCAAGGAGCGCGTCCCGCGCGGTAAGGAGCAGCACCGGGGTCGCCACGCCCTTCTTCCTCAGGATGGAGAGCACGTCGAGCCCGTCCATCTTCGGGAGCATGATGTCGAGGATTATCGCGTCCACCGGGTAGTTCTCGGCCATGTACAGGCCCTCCTCGCCGTCATGGGCCACGTCCACGACGTAGCCCTCCTCGGCGAGCCCCTGCCTTACGATGTCCGCGAGGTCGACCTCGTCTTCCACAATGAGTATGCGCATTGCTCATCCTTTAAGGTTTCAAGGCCGGTTGGGTTGCACGGGCGCCCCCTTCGGCCCCGGCCCCCCGGCCCCCCGGGCTCGGGTCCGCCCTATTCCTTGGGAAGGTACTTCTTCCCGTGTATCATCGATGAGAAGAGCCCGGTATGCTCCTTTATCTCGTGCACGATGAGACCGCCGAGATGGGCGAAGATGAAGAATATTATGAACCAGAAGCCGAACTCGTGGACCTCCTCGGCGACCTCCCCTATAGTCTCGAGGGCGTGCTCCCCCATGCCGCCGAATATGAGCGAGCCGGGCAGCATATGGAGCTCTGTGCCGGCGAGTGTAAGTCCGGCCAGTATCTGCAGGACGAGGACTATAAAGAGGGCTATGTAGAAGAGCGAGGCCAGCGGGTCATGGCCCACCACCCGGGCCGGCGCGCCGGAAAAACCGGTAAGGTACCATCTCAGGTTCTGCGCTATGGCCTGCCACTTCTCCTTGCGGTAGGGGATGATATCGTGCCATCTCGCGTAATGGCTGCCTACGAAGCCGGCTATGATCCTCAGAGTGAA
>JBHHVK010000280.1:0-2139 GCA_046754205.1 Thermodesulfobacteriota bacterium | reverse complement strand
AGATGGAATCTCCCGTCTCCTTGTACCTGGTCACGGCGAGGTAGTACTCCGCCTCAGGCACAAGGTCGGATTCGCAGTGCTCGCCAATGAGCTGCTCGAACTCCCTTTCGGCGTCCTCGAGCCTGCTGATATGGAAGTCGGCGATGCCCTTCGCGAGTATGATCTGCGCGATGAAGTCATCGGTCGGGAGATATCCCACCCAGCGCTCGCGCTCGATACCGTCCGAGTCGACGAGTATGAACGTCGGGGTCCAATCGACCTTGAACTTCTCGGCCATCTCGACGTCCTTGTGGATGTCGAAGAGGACCGGCGCACTCTCGCGCTCGATTATGCTCAGGACCCTGTCATCGGGCAGGACCTCACCGAGCATCTTCTTCGAGCCCTCGTTGGTGTGGTCGTGGAAGCAGAGCAGGAGCATCCTCGTGCCGCCTGATACTTCCTCTCTTGCCGTCTCAATGTCTGTTCTCCACGGTATCTTCTTCATTTTTAGCACCCCCCTCCCATACGTTGGAAACGTTTGATCATGGGTGAAACATGCTTGAAATTGACTTTCATTTTCTCCTAACTAAATTATACTCCAACCTGCGCCCCTGTCAACCCCATTCGTCCTCCCATTGCCCGTTTTCGGGCGGGTGCAGGCGTCGGCCCGCGTTCTTAGGGCTTTGGCGCTTCGAGCCGCCGTGATATACTTTCCGTGGCTTACTTCAGCCGGGACCTTGAGCCGCGGGACCAAAACCCCTTAAAAATGCGAGGCGCACCGGAGCCCATGCAGACGAGGGCCGTAATACACATAAAGCTCGACGCCCTGTTCATCGACGTCGAGACGGCCGGAAGGCCGTCCCTGGCGGGCAGGCCCGTGGTCGTGGGGGGCTCGGGTGACGCCGCGGCAAGGGGGGTGGTATCGGCCGTCTCGGGCGAGGCGCGCTCGGCCGGGGTCCGCCCGGGTATGGAGCTTCGGGCCGCGAGAAAGCTCTGCCCCGGGGCCGAGTTCCTGCCCGTGGACCTTGCCGCCTGTGAGGCCGCCTCCGGGCGCTTCATGGAGATACTCGGCGGCTACGGCCCGCTCGTCGAGTCCTTCGGCCTCGACGAGGCCTTCGTGGAGGTGAAGGTCGCCGGGGGGGGCGGGGGGGAGGAGAACTTCGATTCGGCCGTGGCCATAGCCCGCGAGATAAAGGCCCGCGTGAAGAGGGACCTCGGGTTGGGCGCTTCGCTCGGGGTCGGCCCCAACAAGCTCCTCGCCCTCCTGGCAAGCGGGATGAAGGGGCCCGGGGGGGGCGGGGGGGGAGGGGGCTTTTTCGTCATCCGCGCTGGCGAGGCGGCCGGGGTCTTGAGAGACCTGCCAGTCGGGAGGCTTCCCGGGGTGGGGCCCGGGACGGCGGCAAGGCTCAGGGAGCTCGGGGCCCCGACGATAGGCGAGCTCGCACGGATACCCTACCTGCACCTTGAGAGGAACTTCGGTCCGGATCGAGCCCGTACCCTCTTCGACCAGGCCCGGGGCATCGATACGAGCCCCGTGGTCCCTTTCCTTGAGTCGGGGTTTGTCGGCAGGGAGGCGACCTTCGACCGTCCCGCCGGGGACGCCTACATTATAAAGGAGACGCTATTCGCGCTTTCAGAGGACGTCACCGCGAGGCTCAAGGCCGGCGGCCTGCGCGCCGGGACCGTCGCCATAAAGGTGGGATTCAGGGACTTGAAGACCATAACAAAGTCAATGGACCTCGCCTCGGTAACCGACTCGATGAACGACATCTGGGGCGCCGCGTCGAGGCTCCTCGAAGGCACGGACCTGACCGGCAGGATTACCCTCGTCGGGGTGAAGGCCGGGGGGCTTGAGGGGAGGTGAGGAGGGGAGGGGCGGGTTCAGGTTTGCAACCCGAACCCAAAAATTCATTTGTTCAAGGAGAACCCCCAAAAATGCGGTCGTGGCCTTAAAGGGCCGCCGCCTGCATGATTGTTGCTAACCTTGCGCTCCACTGAGCGCTTTCGGATAGCAGGCCCGGCGGACCGATAAACCCCCTCGGGCGGAAAGCCGCCACGAGGGATGTCCCGCTTACCGTCGGGTCTCTCCAAGACCCTCCCTGCCGCCCCCCCCCCCCCCCCCCCCCCGAAACCCCCCCCCCCGCCCGGCCCCGGGCCCGC
>JBHHVK010000279.1:0-2160 GCA_046754205.1 Thermodesulfobacteriota bacterium | reverse complement strand
TCCAGTTCCTGCTCTGCGCCGCGATAATGATAATCCCCACCCTCGCCATGGGCGCCATATTCCCGCTCGTGGGGCGCATCTACTCCAGGAGCCTTTCGACCCTCGGCAGGCACATAGGGGACATATACTTCTTCAACACCACGGGCTCCATCGTCGGCTCCTTCGTCGCCGGCTTCATACTCATACCCCATATCGGCGTACAGAAGGGGGTGGTGATGGTCGCGGCGCTGAACCTCATTGTGGCCGCCGTGCTCCTCGGCTCCGCGAGGGCCGCCCCCGTGCTCAAGGTCCTTTTGACCGCGGGGCTCGCCGTCTTCTTCACGGTCTCGGCCCTCGCGGTGCCCCCGTGGGAGAAGACGGTCATGACCATCGGCCCCTACGTCAACCCCGTGGAGCGGGGCGGTGGGGGGGAGGTGAGGCTGGCCGGCCTCTGGGACAGGCTCCTGTACTACAAGGAGGGTGTAAACGCCGTCATAACGGTCAGGGCCGGGGGGCCGGCCGGCCAGACCATCTCATACCAGGCGAACGGGAAGATGGAGGCCCAGGCCGTGGGCGGGAGGCCTACCGAGGCCTGGGCGCTCCTCGGGCACCTGCCCATGCTCCTGCACCGGGGCGAGCCCGCCAGGGCGCTCGTCGTCGGGCTCGGCAGCGGGATAACCCTCGGCGCCATGGAGCACTACCCCATCGAGGAGATAGACGTGGTGGAGATAGAGCCCGCGGTGGTGGAGGCCTCGCGGTTCTTCAGGGCCTCGAACAACGACGCCATCGATGACCCGAGGGTGAGGCTCCACATAACGGACGGGAGGAGCTTCCTCTTCGCCGCCGGGAAGAAGTACGACGTCATCGTCTCGGCCGTCTCCGACCCCTGGATAACGGGGGTCTCCAACCTCTTCACCTACGAGTACTTCACCGAGCTCAGGAACAAGCTCCGGGACGACGACGGCGTGGTCTCGCTCTGGTTCCAGAACTACAGGATCACCCCGGACGAGCTAAAGACGGGGCTCAACACCTTCGCACGGGTCTTCCCCTACGTGAACGTCTGGTTCCATTACACCGACGCCCTTGACTTCATCGTAACCGGCTCGACGAAGCCGCACGCCCTCGATATGGCCGGCCTTGCCGGCAAGTTCTCCGACCCCGAGATAGCCCGGGGGCTCGGGACCATCGACATCCGCGGGCCCTTCGACCTTCTGGACCTCTTCCTCATCGGGAACAGGGACCTCCGTGACTATATAGGCGACGCGCCGCTCAATACGGACGAGCGGCCCGTGCTGGAGTTCGTCCTGCCCAAGCACATGTACCTCGACCCTGCCCTCGGGGTCAAGACCGTCGAGGAGATGCTCAAAGGGGTAACGAGGGTGGTCCCGCCGGTGGTCTTCGACGAAAGGGACTCCGAGGAGTTCTACATGGCCCTCGGCAGGACCTTCAACCGGAGCAACTTCAGGCTGCGTCAGGCCCTGGTGGTCTTCGAGAAGGTCCTGGAGATAAACCCCGACAACCGGGAGGCCATGGGCTATGTCGAAAACATCCGGAGGGAGCTTTCCGGTGGTGCGGGCCGGGGTTCATGACGGAAAAATTGACTTCCCGGGCCGGCATCTGTTAAGTATATGTAAACGCACTCAGGAGGCTGAGCCGCCTTATGCAGAGGAGCCACAAATTCGGGCCCAGGGCCGAACGGCACAGGGTGCAGGTTATCGGCAGGCTCATCGTGGAAAAGGGCGGTGGCGAGAGGGGAACCTGCCTCTGCAACACCCTGAACATGAGCCTTTCCGGGGCGCTCGTCGAGGCGAGCTCCCCCATAGAGATCGGCTCGGTGCTCAACTACGCCTTTTCGCTTCCCGGCATGAAGAGCCTCATAGAGGTTACCGGCGAGGTCACCCGGAAGGGCGGCCCCATCGCCGCCGCGCCCGCGCCGGGGGCGGGGGAGGACACGGCCGGGCTTGACCCGAGGGAGACCATGACCTGTTACGGGATAAAGTTCCTGGACATGAAGGAAGTGGACCGGAAGGTCCTCAAACGTTTCCTCGCCGGTTAGGGTGCCGGGGGAAATGGGGGGGCAGATGGGCCGGAGTGGACGGAGTGGGGCGGAAGGGGCGGAAGGGGCGGAAGGTTTTTTGAATAAACAGAGGCGGGGGGGGGACCGCCCGGGGACCCCCCCCC
>JBHHVK010000278.1:0-2179 GCA_046754205.1 Thermodesulfobacteriota bacterium | reverse complement strand
TCCTCTGGCTCAAGGAGTTCAAGGATATAACCCAGATACTCTACCAGGTGGCGGTAACCGCAGGGGTCCTGATAGTCGCCTTTTAAGGGCAACGCGTGACCGGGCGGCGTAATGCGGAGGGTCCGTCAAGGGGCGGGGGGATGCTCCCGGGTTGCGGCCGGGCGGGCCGGCGGGTCAGCGGAAGTAGATGCCTTCGCCTTCGCCCCTGTTGCGTTCGAGCGGCGTCGACTCCATGATGGGCACGGGCTTGGGCCGTTTTTTCCTGAACGTCTCGAACTCGAGGGTCCCGGCTATGCGCGCGAGCTTCTCCTTTTTGAGCCGGGTGAGCTTTTCCACGGCCTCGTCCAGGGGCCCCTTCCTCTCCGGCGATAGCCCTGCCCCGAGACCCCTGACCGACTCTATCTGGCCGTCGGCGTATTCGGAAAAAGCGTCGTAGACGAGGTTGTAGCGCCTGCGGCCCGGCGCCTCGAGCCAGCCCATGGACCTAATCTCGGCGGCCACGGCGTTTGTCCTGTCCAGGGAGGACTCGTTGAACTCTTCGGCCGCCCGCGCGTCCTCGAAGCCGCGCACGAGCGCCGTGACCTCGGTGTAGAAGTCCTCGACGGCTTCGAGGCCCACGGAGACGCTGTCGCTCTGGGCGTGGACCGGGGCCGCGAGGAGCAGAAAGAACATTATCGGCATGAGCCTTGAGGCGAACATAACCGGATTATATAAAAGAGGCCTTCCGCTGTCAATGGGGCGTTCTTTTTATTGATTAGACCGGCGGCCTGGGGTAATCTATCCGGGTCATGGCGAAAAAGACGGACAGGCTCTTCATAATCGACGGAAGCTATCTCATATACAGGTCCTTCCACGCCATACCCTCCACCTTCACCAGCTCCTCGGGCATCCCCACCAACGCCGTTTACGGGTTCACACAGACGCTCAGGAAGATACTGAAGGACTACTCGCCCGAGTACATAGCCGTGGCCTTCGACTCCAGGGGGCCGAGCTTCAGGCACGAGAGGTTCAGCGAGTACAAGTCCGAGCGCCCCCCCATGCCCGATGACCTGAGCGTGCAGATACCCTACATAAAACGCATTGTAAGGGCCTTCAATATCCCCGCCCTCGAGGCCGCGACCTTCGAGGCGGACGACATCATGGCTACCGTCGACAGGCGGATGGAGGACATGGGCGTCCGCGTCGTCCTCATAACCGGCGACAAGGACATGTGTCAGCTCGTGGACTCGGACACGGTGATGCTCGATTATAACGCGGACCGCGAATTGGGCCCGCGTGAGGTGGAGGAGAAGTTCGGCGTTGGCCCCGGACTTATAAGGGACCTCCTCGGCCTTGCCGGAGACGCCTCGGACAACATCCCCGGAGTGCCGGGGATAGGGCCCAAGACGGCGGCGAAGCTCCTCGCGGAGTTCGGCTCCATCGAGGGGGTATACGCAAACCTCGACCGCGTAAAGGGCAAGAAGCTCAGGGAGAAGCTCGAAGAGTTCAAGGACCAGGCCATGCTCTCAAGGGAGCTCGCCACCCTCCACATGGACGTCCCCCTCGACGTCCGCCTCGAAGACCTGAAAGAAGGCGGACCGGACAGTGAAGAGCTTTCCGCCCTCTTGAAGGAGCTCGGGTTCAACAGGATACTCTCCGAGATGGGCCCAGGGCCCTCAAAGGGTGCGGGGGCGGACGGCGCCCCTGAGACCGCCTGTGAGACGATAACGGTCACGAAGAACAAGGACTTCGCAGGGCTTGCCGCGGAGGTCAAAGAGGCCGGGACCTTTTCCATTACCATCTCAACCGCTCCGCCCGGCGTGGGGGGCGTCCTCCAGTGGGCTGCGGCGGCCGGGCAGGGCAGGGCCTACTTCATGCCCGTAAAGGGAGAACAATGGGGCGAAGGGGCGGGACTCGAGGAAGGGGCCGTCGTGGAGGCCCTCGCCGGGCTCTTCAAAAGCGCCGCGGCCGCCGGGGCCGGCCTCCTTACGGACGACTCCAAGGCCCTTCACCTCTTCTTCGCCGCAAGGGGGGTCGCCCCGGCCATGGTCGAATGCGACACCTCCATAGCCTCGTACCTCGTAAACCCCTCGCGGCCCTCCCACACCGTCGAGGTCCTGTCCGGAGACCTCCTTGACGCTCCTCTTGTGGACCCGAGGAAAAAATCGGGGAGGACAAAGAAAGGACAAGGGCCGGGCAT
>JBHHVK010000277.1:0-2183 GCA_046754205.1 Thermodesulfobacteriota bacterium | reverse complement strand
GGTAGGGGTCCACCCTCGAGTCGCAGCAGGTTATGAAGAGCGTGTCCGGGGACTGGCCGTCGGATATGCCCCTGTAGAACTCCCGGTCCTTTTTGAAGCATTCCTCCTGGAACTTCAGTATGCCTTTGTAGAGCCTTTCCATAAAAAATCCGCCTCTCCTCGGTAGTTTTTCAGATGGTTTAAAAGAGCGCCGCCTGGACGGGGCCTCTGGGCGTCACCTCTTCGGTCGGGCCGAATATCTTTATCTTTCCGAACTCGCCGTCGAAACCGGGGGATATGCTCAGGAGCCCCCCGCGCACCTTCATGACCGCCTCGGCGAGCCTTTCCCCTCCGATGGCGTCGAGCTCCCCTTCCGTAAGGTCGAGGAGTATGGCGAACTCGCTGGCCGCCTCGTTTACAAGCCGGTTGTACTCCCTTGCTACCTTCACCGATCCCGCCCCCACGCCCATCACCTCGGCGAGTATCTCCACCAGGGGCACGAGGTGGCGGGCCGGCACCGCGCCTTCGGGGACGAACCCGTGGGGCCTCGAGGCGAGCTCCTCGACCCGGGAGAGCACCCCCACCGTGAGCCCGCCGCCGCATACGGGGCAGACCCCGCCGGCCTCACGGGTCTGGCCGGGCGTAAAGACCACGCCGCAGTTCCTGTGCCCGTCGGCGTGGTACTTGCCCTCCTCGGGGTAGAACTCAACGGTGTGGAGGAACCTTCCGGCGTCCCTCGTCTTTATGACGTCCATTATCTCGTAATAGCTCATGGCGCAGTCGAAGACGTTCGCTTCGCGTCCGAGCTTTGCGGGCGAGTGGGCGTCCGAGTTGGACAGCAGCGTTACGCCGTCGAGGGCCTCTATCCTCCAGTTCATCTGCGGGTTGGAGGAGAGCCCCGTCTCTATGGCGTGGATATGCACGGCGTGGTCACCGAAGCATTCCTCTATGGAGTCGAAGCCCGATTTGGAGCCGAAGATGGAGAACCAGGGCGTCCAGGCGTGGGCCGGGACTATCATGGAGTCGGGGTCCGCGTCGAGGACTACCTTTACGAGGTCCGTTACGGGGAAGCCGAATATGGGGCGTCCGTCGGAGTGGATGTTGCCGAGGCGGTCGAGCGTGGAGTTTATCCTGCGCGCCGCCTCGATGGTGGGTGTGAAGATGAGGGTATGGATCTTCCTCGTCCTCTCGCCCTGCTTGTATATGTTCGAGACCTCGCTGGTGAGCATGAACCTGGTGGCCGAGGCCGGGTCCCTGTCGCAGGCCGGGACAAAGAGCCCATCTTCGGCGGGGACGAGTTTTTCTTCGATGGAGGCGAAGTGCGCCGGATGGGTGAAGTCCCCCGTGCCGACGAGGTCTATGCCCTTGCGCCTCGCCCAGAGCCCTATGGTGGGGATGTTCATCTCCCTGGACGTGGCCCTCGAGTACCCGGAGTGTATGTGAAGGTCGGCTATTATCCGCATCCGTCGATCTTCTCCTCCCGGACCCTTTCGCGGGCCCGCCGCGGCTGCATGGATAGCCGCCCTTGTCCCTCTCCCGCGCCTTTGATACAGCTGCGCGGAGGTCTGCAAGACGGCCCGCTATCGGGTCCGGCCGCCGCGCAAACTCCGCTTGATGTCTACGATTCCTATCTTTAAGAAGGTCTCTTAATTTAACACAAAAGGCGCGGGAAGGGAAGGGTTAAATGCCCATGATGCTGTACCCGGAGTCCACGTGTATTATCTCTCCGGTCACGCCGCTCGCCATGTCGCTTATGAGGTAGAGCGCGGTCCCGGCCACGTCGTCCTGGGTGACGTTCCTCCTCAAGGGGGCCATGGTCTCCACCTGCTGGAGTATGGATTTGAACCCGGAGATGCCCATCGCCGCGAGCGTCTTGATGGGGCCGGAGGATATGGAGTTGACGCGGATACCCCTGGGGCCGAGGTCCGAGGAGAGGTACATGGCGGACGCCTCGAGGGCGGCCTTGGCCACGCCCATGACGTTATAGTTGGTAACGACCTTCTCGCTCCCGTAGTAGGTCATGGCCACGATGGACCCTGGGCGGCCTTCCATGAGCGGCGCGGCGCCCCGCGCCAGGGCCACGAGAGAGTAGGCGCTCACGTCCATCGCGAGCTTGAAGCCGTCCCTCGATGTGGCGAGGAACTCCCCCTTCAATTCCTCCTTGTTGGCGAAGGCCACGCTGTGGACCAGGGCGTCGAGGCCGC
>JBHHVK010000276.1:0-2185 GCA_046754205.1 Thermodesulfobacteriota bacterium | reverse complement strand
AGTCCACCATATTCAACGCCATGACCGCCGCCGGCGCCGAGGCCTCGAACTATCCCTTCTGCACGATAGACCCGAACGTGGGCATGGTGGTGCTCCGGGACCCGAGGCTCTTCAAGCTCGCCGAGCTCGTCAGGCCCGAGAGGGTGGTGCCGACGGCGGTGGAGTTCGTGGACATAGCCGGCCTCGTGAAGGGGGCCAGCCGCGGCGAGGGGCTCGGCAACCAGTTCCTCGGGCACATAAGGGGCGTGGACGCGATTATTGAGGTGGTAAGGTGCTTCGAGGACCCCGGGGTGGTGCACGTCGACGGAAGGATCGACCCGGCCGGCGACATAGAGGTCATAGATACGGAATTGATACTCGCCGACCTCGACTCCGTGGAGAGACGGTTAGAGAAGACCGCCAAGCTCGCCAGGTCCGGTGACAAGACCGCCCGCCAGGCCGAATCCCTCTACCTGAAGATCAAGGGGTGCCTCGAAGGGGGCCGTCCGGCCAGGAGCGTGCTCGACGACGAGACGAGCCTGGCCGTGAGGGACTTGAACCTCCTTACTGCAAAGCCCGTCATATACGTGGCCAATGTCGGCGAAGACGACCTCGCCGGGGACTCCGACGCCGCGGGGGCCGTCCGCGAGGCGGCGGAAAAGGAGGGAGCCGGGTTCGTTCCTATCTGCGGCAAGATAGAGTCGGAGATCGCGGAGCTCAGCGATGAGGAGAGGCGTGAGTTCCTCTCCGAGCTAAGGCTCGCCGAATCGGGGCTCGACAGGCTCGCCCACGAGGCATACAGGTTGCTCGGCCTCATCACCTTCTTCACCGTCGGGAAGAAGGAGGCGAGGGCGTGGACCGTTGTCAGGGGGTCCAAGGCCCCCCGGGCCGCCGCCGCGATACACACGGACTTCGAGCGTGGCTTTATCAGGGCCGAGGTCATCGGCTACGACGACTTAATCGCCTGCGGGTCCGAGGCGGCGTGCAGGGACAGGGGCCTGGTGAGGGTCGAAGGCAAGGACTACGTTGTCAGGGACGGCGACGTGATGCACTTCAGGTTTAACGTCTGACCCCGCCCAAGGCGCGGAGGGACCCTCCGCGCACCCCGGACATTTCCTGTGCAACCCCCCCATGACTGATCTGTTCATCCCCTGTAAACCGTAGAGTTCGGGTATGTCTTCGATACTGTACTATATTACAGGTAGCGTTTGTATTCTTGTTGTTTGCTTGACTTTCAGGTACACATGGCATATAATAGTTGCACGTTGATTTAATCATGCTCCTCCAGAGGGGTTTCTCCAGGACGGGAAGACAGGCTCTCAAGGCCTTAGGGCCCGATGGGAGCCGGGCTGGTTCTGGCTGAAATCCCATTTCTGTCCCTGCTTTCGGCGATAACCTCAGCCGACGCCGGCGTGCCTGTTCTTTTTCGGCCTCAAAAGAAGACCTTTTCCGTCTACAGGGTTCGTGCTTTTCTAACGCGGAAGACCGAATGAGTGTAGTCACCAAGAAAGTAGACCCCGATGTATTCTACGGCAGGCTGAAGAGCGAGGGGGTGGGGCTCAGAGACATTCTCTGGCCTCTCGTCAAGTTGTCAGCGAGGGAGAGGGCGGTATTCACGGAATATCACTACTGGAATACCCACATGAAGATTATAGCCAAGAGTCACCGGATATCGTTGGGGAGGGCGTATGCCGTACTTTACAGGGCCGAAGAAAAGATCGCGGCTGCAAGGGCACAGAAAGAGGAGGAGAATTTTTGAAATCCCCGTCTCGCGGAGGCAGGGCGGAGAGGGGCAGCCCGAAAAGGTCGATTGGATCGAGTACAAGACCATAAGGCAGTACCAGTCCATGGGCGATGTGCTCAACGAATGCAAGACATACGGCTTTGGCGCCGGCATCGACAGCATGATCCATACGGACAGGACCTCTTCGCTCGAGAACGGCCATTCGTGGCTTACCGAAGACCAGGGCGATTGTCCATGACCTTCTAAAGCGGCATGGATGGTTTGCCGGGGCGGCTGTCATGGCAGGACCTCTGAAGATCTTTTGATGGAAAAAACAATCTCAGGCCGGACCGTCTGGCCGGGGCTTACGGGCCCCGGCCTTTTTTTGTCCCTGCCATCTTTTCTATAGTGACGCGGGGCGGAGTAGAATAAATCTCTCGATTTTCTTCCATAAAAACGGGCAGGTTGCCTATCGAGTAAAGA
>JBHHVK010000275.1:0-2227 GCA_046754205.1 Thermodesulfobacteriota bacterium | reverse complement strand
AGGCCCGGCATAATGCTCTACGGCTCCTATCCCTCGGTCCGCCAGGCCGGCTCGGCCCGCCAGGCCGGCTCGGCCCGGAGGTCCGCCGTGGACCTAAGGCCCGTAATGGAGGTGAAGACCCGCGTCCTCCATGTGAAGGACCTCCCGGCCGGTGCCTCCGTAAGCTACGGCAGGACGTTTACGGCCGCCAGGCCCTCGCGCATCGCGGTGCTCCCCATGGGGTACGGGGACGGGCTGCCCAGGGCCCTCTCGGGCCGCGGCCTGGCCCTCGTCCGGGGCCGGAGGGCCCCGGTGGCCGGGCTCGTATGCATGGACTTCACCATGGTGGACGTGACCGACATAGACGGGGCGGCCCCCGGAGACGAGGCCGTAATCATAGGGACCCAGGGCCGGGAGACGCTCGCTGCCGAGGAGGTGGCCGGAAGCGCCGGGACCATCGCCTACGAGGTATTCTGCGGCATCTCGGCGAGGGTCCCGAGGGTCTACGTGTGAAGCTCCCATGATGAAAGGCGACCTCGAAAGGCTCGGAAGATGGACCGGGGACGTGGTCAACGCCACCGGCAGGATGGCCGTGATGCTCTTCAAGGCCGCCACCTACGCCTTCGTCCCCCCGGTAAAGTTCAGGAACATCTTCAAGCAGATGGAGTTCGTGGGCGTCCAGTCGCTCTTCGTCGTCATCCTCACAGGCTCCTTTACGGGGATGGTCATGGCGCTGCAGAGCTACAACGCCCTTAAGAGGTTCGGCGCCGAGTCCATGGTGGGCCCCACGGTGGCGCTCTCCATGGCGCGGGAGCTCGGCCCCGTGCTCACGGGGCTCATGGTGACGGGCCGCGCCGGCAGCGCCATGGCCACCGAGCTCGGCACCATGAAGGTCACCGAGCAGATCGACGCGCTCTATACCATGGCCGTCAACCCCGTCAAGTATCTGGTCACCCCGAGGATCATAGCCGGGATATTGATGTTCCCGGCGCTCGCCATAATCACCGACTTCGTCGGCGTGGTAGGCGGATACCTCATCGGGGTCAAGATGCTCGGCATCAACTCCGGCGTCTACATCGGCCGGACCATCGACTTCGTCACGGTGGACGACATCTTCATGGGGCTCACCAAGGCCTGCTTCTTCGGGCTCATAACCACGCTCGTGGCCTGCTACAACGGGTACAACGCCACGGGCGGGGCGGCCGGTGTTGGAAGGGCCGCCACGAACAGCGTCGTCATGGCGAGCATACTCATACTCTCGTCGGACTACGTGCTGACCTCACTTATGTCATGACGGGCGGGGCGCCGGGCTGTATGATAAAGATCGAGGGCTTGAAAAAGAGCTTCAACTCGAAGAAGGTCCTCGACGGGGTCGACCTCGAGATAGAAAAGGGCGAGACCACAGTCATAATAGGGCGCTCCGGGGAGGGCAAGTCCGTCCTCATAAAGCACATAATAGGTCTCCTCAAGCCGGACGAAGGCCACATATACCTCGACGGCGAGGACATCACCGCGATGAGCGAGCGGGAGTGGGGCGTGGTCCTCAAGCGTTTCGGCATGCTCTTCCAGGGCGCGGCGCTCTTCGATTCCATGACCGTAGGGGAGAACGTGGGCTTCCCTCTCAAGGAAAATACCGGGCTCGGCGATGAGGATATAAGGAAGATCGTAGCCGAAAAGCTCCGCAGGGTGGGGCTCGAGGGCGTCGAGGAGATGATGCCCTCGGAGCTGTCCGGGGGCATGAAGAAGCGGGTGGGCCTTGCCAGGGCCATCGTCATGGACCCGGAGATAGTCCTCTTTGACGAGCCCACAACCGGCCTCGACCCGATTATGAGCGACTCCGTGGGGATGCTCATGGTCGAGACACAGAAGGCGCTCGACACCACCTACATAGCCATAACCCACGATATTACGCTCACCTACAAGATAGCCGACAAGGTGGCGATGCTGCACGAGGGCAGGATAATAGCGAGCGGCACGGTCAGCGAAATAAGAGCGGACCCCAACCCGGTCCTGAGGCAGTTCCTCGAGGGGAGGGCCGAAGGGCCGGTAAAGGTCTACTGACCGTCGGCCCGGTCCGGTCATAAAGAGGTTATGGCGGAAAAGCATTCGATATTCAAGCTCAGCCCGGAGGCCAAGGTGGGGCTCTTCGTCCTCATCGGCATCATACTCCTGGTCTACATGTCCCTCAGGGTGGGCGGCATCCAGTTCGGCCGCGCCGAGGGGTATACCCTCTACGTCAAGTTCGACT
>JBHHVK010000274.1:0-2236 GCA_046754205.1 Thermodesulfobacteriota bacterium | reverse complement strand
TGCCCGGCATAAAGAACATGTTCTACGTGGGCAGCGAGCAGATAATGCTCTTCGGCGCGGTGAGCCTCCATGAGGGCCGCGCCAGGGAGTACCTGCCGCTGTTCAGCAGGTTCATACACAGCGTGCCGGGGATGTTCGGCATCTCCACGCAGGCGAGCATCTTCGAGACGCGGCTCGGACGCGGCAGGACCATAGACGTGGACATAAGCGGCGAGGAGATAGCCGGACTGGTGGGCGTGGCCGGCCCGATGTTCGGCATGATAAGCCGGGCCATCCCCGGCGCGCAGATAAGGCCGATACCCTCCCTCGAGCTCCTCTACCCGGAGGTGAGGATAAAGCCAGAACGGGACCGCCTCAAGGCCGCCGGGCTGAGCTCCGTAGAGCTCGGGGTCGCCCTCGACGTCATGATGGACGGACGCAAGGTCGGCGAGTACAAGGAGGAGGGCCTCAAGAAGATGGACCTCGTGCTCATGGCCTCGGAAGAGGAGATCCCCTCCCCCGAGGCCCTCTACGACGCCCCGGTGGCCACCCCCGGCGGCGACACAGTGCCGGTCTCTTCGCTCGCCACCCTTTCGAGGACCTACGGCATCCCGGAGATACGCCACCTCGAGCGCAAGAGGGCCGTAACCCTGCAGGTGACCCCCCCTCCGGCCATGGCGCTCGAGGAGGCGATGGAGAAGATAGAGGGCGGCGTCATAGGCGGGCTCAGGGACCGGGGGATGCTCAGGGGCGTGGACGTGGACATCTCCGGGGCGGCCGACAAGCTGACGGAGACGCGCCAGGTCCTCCAGTGGAACTTCCTGCTCGCCGCCTTCATAACCTATCTGCTCATGTCGGCGCTCTTCGGCAACTTCATCTATCCGCTCATAATCATGTTCACCGTCCCGCTCGCCGCCGCCGGCGGGTTCATCGGGCTCCGGCTCGTCAACCTGCTCCTCGCGCCCCAGCCGCTCGACATACTCACGATGCTCGGCTTCGTCATCCTCATAGGCGTGGTGGTGAACAACGCCATCCTCATAATCCACCAATCGCTCAACAACATCCGGCTCCACGGCATGGACCACGAAGAGGCGGTGATAGAGTCCACCAGGACGAGGCTCAGGCCCATATACATGAGCGCCTCGACGTCCATCTTCGGCATGCTCCCCCTTGTCGTTGCACCGGGGCCGGGCAGCGAGCTCTACCGCGGCCTCGGAAGCGTCGTCCTCGGGGGGCTCGCCCTCTCGACCGTCTTCACCGTCTTCGTCATTCCCGCGCTCCTGCTCTTCTTCATAAGGATGGAGGGACCGGGCCGGACGGACGAGGGCCGGGGTGGATAAAAAAAGCGGGCGGCCCCGGTGGGCCGCCCGCATCATAACCCCCGCGGGGTTCCTTTTTTAAAATTTCTACCTTCCGGCTGCCTTTTTCCGGCCAGGCCCTGAGCGCCCCGGGCCCCCGGCGCCGCGCGCGGCGGCCTTCTTTCCGAGGCGAACCCCGTCGCTTGCAAGCGACGCGATGGTCTTGGCGTCGAGGACCTCGAAGAGCCTCGCCTGCGCCTCCTTCCACACCGGGTGGATCGGGCAGGTCTGGTCCCTCTCGCACTCCCCCGGGCGTATGAGGCAGATGTTGAGGTTTATGGGGCCCTCTATGGCCTCTATCGCCTCCCGGAGCGTTATATCCCCGGCGGGCCTGGCCAGCGCGAACCCCCCCTTGGCCCCGCGGCGCGATTTGACGAGGCCGGCCTTCACAAGCTGCTGCATGATCTTCGAGAGATAGCTCCGGGGCACGTCCTGGACCTCTGCTATCTCGCTTATGAGGCAGAGCTCCCCCTCGGGGCGTGTTGCGAGGTAGACGACGGCCCTTACGGCGTACTCCCCGTCCCTGGTTAGCTGAAGCATCGTAACCCCCTGACCGTATTATAGCCCGTCCGCCAAAACGGACGTTGAGGACTATATTAGTCTATTTTACGCCCTCTGTCAAGACGGGGAGAGGGAAGAATGGGGGCCCCTGGGAACGAGGCAAGGGGCAGGGCGGAAGGACCTGTTTTTGCCGGGATCGAAGGCCGTTAAAGCGGGATGATTAGACGGCGGGGACATCAAGGATCGAGCAAAAAACTCTGTCCCCTTTCTGCCCTTTTTGGTCTGTCGAATGGCTGTAGGCTGTGAATAACAAAGATTTGTTGGGTTACGCCCCGCTAACCCACCCTACAAGGCTTATTGATTTACAAGAGGACGTAATAGAATAATGAATTGGTATC
>JBHHVK010000273.1:0-2239 GCA_046754205.1 Thermodesulfobacteriota bacterium | reverse complement strand
TCAGCTCCTGGTCGAATATCAGCATCGTCGCGCCCTTGTCGAGCGCGCTTATCACGACCTCCCTTATCTTCCCGCTCCCCATGAGGTACTTCGGGTTGAGTCTCTCCGGCCTCTGGCGGATGGAGCCGAGGACCACCACCCCGCTCGTGGCGGCGAGCTCGGCGAGCTCCTCCAGGGACTCCTCCTGCTCGGCCTTAGGCACCCTGGACACGCTTACGAGTATGGCCCGCTCCCTGGCGTCCTCCACGTCCCGGACGACGGCGCGGCCCATCTCGTCCTCGAGGGAGGTTATAAATGATGAGAAATCGAGGTGAAAGGATTGGAACGGCTCGGCGGGCTGTACGGCGCGGGTCTCGCCCTCCGGGTTGTACGGCAAGAGGTGCGCGGTATGTATGCGGCCGGGAAGCCCGTCCTCGCCGACGCCGATGGCGGCCATCATGTCGAGCCGGAGGAGCGCCAGGTCGGCGAGGTCGTCTTCGGTGAGCGGCTCGTCCTTCAGGTGGGTGTGGACGCATCGCACGCCGCGCAGCATGCGCCTGCCCAGAGGGAAGTCCGGGAGCGCCGGGATGACTATCTCACGCTCGTCGCCGGCTATGGCCGCCACGATCGCGCCCTTGCGGTCGATAATCACGCCTATCTGGCGGCCTATCTCCCTGGAGAGCCCCGTCATGTACCGGGCGAGCTCGGGGGTGACCAGGAGCCCCGGGGCCACCCTCCTGTTGTATATCCTCTCCAGGGCCTTTGTTTCGCTCGCCTTGAGGCCGAGGATATTTCCGTGGACCTGTCTGATAAATGCGCCTCCGCTGAAGTGATTTCCTTCTGGATATGATACCACATCCCCGGGCCACGGGCCACGGTAAAGGTCCCGGCCCGAGGCGGCCGGGGGAGGCCCCTTGCCCCATTGACGGCGACCCCTTTTTCTGGTAATTTTCAATAATCGGCATATAGCGAAAAGACCCCTTATTAAGGATAAGCCACGGAGGGCATATGGCCAGGGAGTACAAGATCCTCGTAGGAGGCACCTGGAAGACCACCGGCAATACGCTCGACGTCGTGAGCCCCTACAGCGGCGAGCCCGTGGGCAGGACCTTCATCGGCGGAGAGGCGGAGCTCGAAGAGGCGCTCGCAGCGGCGGACGCCCTGCGCGGCGAGCTCAGGGCCATGCCAGCCTATGAAAAGGCGGCGATAATAGAGAAGGTCGCCGAGGGTATCGGCGACAGGGCCGAGGAGCTCGCCAGGACCATCTCGGGCGAGGCCGGCAAACCCATAAGGGACGCCCGGGGGGAGGTCGGCAGGGCGCAGGGGACCTTCAGGCTCGCCGCCGAGGAGGCGAAGAGGCTCGGGGGCGAGGTAATACCGCTCGACATCGCCCCTGGCTCAGAGGGCCGCTTCGGCATTGTCCGTCGTTTCCCCGTGGGCACCGTCCTCGGCATCTCGCCCTTCAACTTCCCGCTTAACCTCGTGGCCCACAAGGTCGCCCCGGCCATGGCCTGCGGCAACCCGATAATCATAAAACCCGCCTCCAAGACCCCGCTTTCGGCCCTGCTGCTCGGCGAGATAATCACCGCCGCCGGTTGGCCCGCCGGTGGCGTGAGCGTCGTGCCCGCCCCCGGCGCCTCGGCCGAGAGGCTCCTTGCCGACGACAGGGTGAAAAAGCTCACCTTCACGGGCAGCGCCGCCGTGGGCTGGAGGCTCAAGGAAAGGGCGGGCCACAGGAGGGTGACGCTCGAGCTCGGCGGCAACGCCGGGGTCATAGTCCACGGCGACGCCGACCTCGAGCTCGCCGCCAAAAGGTGCACCGTCGGGGCCTTCGCCTACGCCGGACAGGTCTGCATATCCGTCCAGAGGATTTACGTCGAGCGCACCGTATTCGAGGAGTTCAAGAGGCTCTACCTCGACGCCTGCTCGGCCCTCCGCTCCGGCGACCCGCTCGACGATACGACGGACATAGGCCCCATGATAGAGGAACAGGCGGCCGTAAGGACCGAAGCGTGGGTAAAGGAGGCCCTCTCCGGAGGCGCGGAGCTCCTCCTCGGAGGCCGCAGGTCCGGGGCCTTCTTCGAGCCGACCGTCCTTACCGGGACCCAGCCGTCTATGAAGGTCTGCGGCGAGGAGGTCTTCGCGCCGGTGGCGAGCCTCGAGCCCTACGACACCTTCGAGGAGGCAGTGGCCGAGGTCAACCGTGGGCTCTACGGCCTCCAGGCCGGGGTCTTCACGAGAGACTCAGGGAGGGTCTTCT
>JBHHVK010000272.1:0-2293 GCA_046754205.1 Thermodesulfobacteriota bacterium | reverse complement strand
CCGTCATAATATGGATAGGCGGGCTCGCCTTCGTGACGACGATGGTGCTGCCCATGGCGATAAAGGACCCGGACCCCCTGGGCAAGGTCCTTACCTTCAGCAGGGTCGAGCGCAGGTTCGCCCCCTCGGCCCGTTGGTACAACCTCATAACCGGGGCCTCGGGGCTGGTAATGATGCTCCAGACGGGCTGGTACAGGCTCCTTTTCACAAAGGAGGGTCTGCCGCTCACCTTCATGGTCCTGGTATGGGTCTTCTGGTTCGTGATGCTCTTCGGGCTCGAGCCGATTATCATAAAGAAGATGCTCGAGCGCATGAAGGCCGGCGGGGAGAAGATGGAGATAGAGACCGTCTTTGCGAGGATGAACAGGCTCCACTGGATAATGCTGCTCGTCTCGCTCACGGCCGCGGCCGCCGGGGCCGTGACCGCACACGGGCCTTTTTTCGGATAGGTCCCCCGGGAGCGGCGGGCCGGGGCGGGGGGGGTTAAAGGCAAAGGCCCTCTATCTCAAGGAGCGCCCTCTTTATCTCAAGCCCCCTTCGGCCCTCACCGGCCGAATAGCCCCCGAGCGAGCCGTCGGAGCGCACCACCCTGTGGCAGGGGATGATAATGGGTATGGGGTTGGCCCCGCAGGCCCTTCCCACGGCCCTCGCCCCATGGGGCAGGCCCACGGCCCGGGCCACCTCGCCGTAGCTCACTACCCGGCCGCGGGGTATCCGCAGGAGCTCTCTCCAGACCTTTTTTTCAAACCTCGTCCCACCGGGGTCGAGGACCATGGAGAAGGTTACGGACGCGCCGTCGAGGTAGCGCTCGAGCTCGGAGAAGAGCGCGGCAAAGGCGCCCGGGCTCCTCGCCAGCGCCGCCCCGGGGCCGAACCTCCTGCCGAGCCTTTCGAGAAATGCCGCCTCGCCGATGCCTATGGAGAGGTCCGTGAGCGCCCCGCCCGCAGACGCCGCCATGACGGGCCCGAGGGGCGAGGAGAAGCCGCCGTATGAGACCTTAGCCCCGGAGTCGTCCTTCTTTCCCATGGGCCAAGGATAAACCGGACGGCGGGGAGAATCAAGGGGGTTTGCACCGAAGCCGCGCCGGCCACGCATCCCGGCCCTTTACTTAACGCCCTCGTTCTGATATTTTTTAATAAGGGGGCTATACGGCCCCTCTTTTTATAGACCCAATCCGGAGGGAGGTTTGCTTGCGATGACAAGAGATGGCATGAAGGTTCTGGCCGGGCTCCGCGCCCTTATGCTTACGGCGGCCCTGGCGGCCGTCATGGCCCCGGCGGCATGGGCCGCCGGCCACGTCAGGATAGACGGCGCGAGGCTCGAGGCGATGATGTCCGACGGCAAGCCCATCGTTATAGTGGACGTCCGGGAGCCCTGGCTCTATAAAAGGGGGCACGTGCCCGGGGCCATAAACATCCCCTATGACGGCGCCCGGGAGCGCGTCCTCACGGAGCTCCGCCCGACGGACAGGGTCGTTTTCGTCTGCCACGGCGGGCCCATGGGCGACGAGCTCGGCGCGCTGCTCAAGGAAAAGGGCTACGGGGAGGTCTACAACCTCATCGGCGGGATGCGGCGCTGGAGCGGGCCGCTGGAGAAGTAGGGGCTTGGCCGGGATGCACATTCCCGCCGCCTTCCTCCTCTGGGCCGCCATGGTCGGCCTCGCCGTCATCAACGACGCGGCGGGCGGACCGTACGTCGCCGCGCGCATAGGCGAGTACGGGGCCCACCTCTACAAGACGGCGTCGATTATAGCCGTCATATTCATCGTATCCATAAAGTACTTCGGATACCTCGGCAGGACGCACTCCGGCGAGGACCTCTTTGCCGTCGCCACGGCGACCGGGCTTACGTGGCTCGCATCGAGCATCATATTCGAATTCATCGTGGGCCATTACGTCTTCGGACTATCCTGGGAGAGGGTCGCCGGGGACTACAGGTTGTGGCAGGGCAGGCTCTGGTCGCTCGTGCTCGTCTCCGAGATAGCCGCGCCCCTTGCGGGCGCGTACCTCGCAAGGGGAGGCTGAAGGCAGGCCGGGGTGGGCGTTACGCCGCAGGACCAAGGGACAAAAAAAACCGGCGTTCACGCCGGTCGATCACTCATCCCCATTCACCCCCCAACATCCCTCGGACCGCCCGCCTGCCGACCGGTCCTTCAAGGCCCCCCGCCCTTGTTCAATATCCCCCCTGCCCCCCTGCCCCCCTGCCCCCCGCCCCATCAGCCACCCCGCCCCATCAGCCACCCTGCCGCCATCAGCCCACCTGCCACCCTGCCCCCCTGCCCCCTGCCCCCCCT
>JBHHVK010000271.1:0-2297 GCA_046754205.1 Thermodesulfobacteriota bacterium | reverse complement strand
GTTCTCCTCGGTGGGCCGCCCGTGGGTGGCCCAGCGGGTATGGCCGACCCCGACGTTGCCCGCCAGCGGACGCCCCTCGACCGCCCTTGCCAGGTTCTTGAGCTTGCCCACGCTCCTTCTTATATCTATCCCGCCGCCGGAGTGAACGGCTATGCCCGAGGAGTCGTAACCCCGGTACTCGAGCCTCTTGAGCCCGCCGAGGAGGACCTCGGTGGCGTCCCTCCCGCCTATGTAGGCGACTATGCCGCACATGGTTTTTTTCCCTCTAATGAGCTGCCTTAAAAACGTCGAAACGCGAAAAACCCGGGTCTTCCGCGCCTCGGCGAATCGAGATAGCCTATAAAAACTCTTCGGCTACTTTCTCTTTTTATTGAAACCCTTTTTCCTGACCCAGCCCTCGGAGACCTTCTCCGGGGCCCTCGATATGACGAGCGACCATGGCGGCACGTCCGCCGTCACCGTGGTGCCGGAGCCCACGTAGGCGTCGTGGCCCACCCTGACCGGGGCCACGAGCTGGGAATCGCTCCCTATGAAGGCCCCGTCCTCTATGACGGTCCTGTGCTTTCTTACCCCGTCGTAGTTGCAGGTTATGGTGCCGGCCCCGATGTTCACGCCGCTGCCGACGTCCGAGTCCCCTATGTAGCTCAGGTGGTTAGCCTTGGACCCACGGCCCACCCGCGAGTTCTTGACCTCGACGAAGTTCCCTACGCGCGCCCCGTCCATGAGCTCTGTTCCGGGCCTGAGCCTCGCCATGGGGCCCACGACGACGCCCGGGCCTATCTCGCTCGACTCCACCACGGAGTAAGCCTTTATGGTGGAGCCGTCGCCCACGACCGAGTCGGTGACACTCGCCCCCTCCTCTATGATGCAGCCCGAGCCTATGCTCGTAGCCCCCCTCAGGTGGACCCCGGGGTATATCGTCGTGTCCCGCCCCACGGCCACGCCGTGGTCGACGTAAGAGGCCCCGGGGTCGATGAAGGTAACCCCCGAGTCCATCAGTTCCTCGGCGATCCTCCGCCTCATGAGCCCTCCGGCGCGGGCGAGCTCCACGCGGGTGTTCACCCCCATCACCTCGTCGGCGTCGGCGCTCGAGGTGGCCGATACCTTGAGCCCCTCACGGGCGGCCATCCCCACGAGGTCCGGCAGGTAGTACTCGCCCTGGGCGTTCGCCGTGGAGAGTTTTTTTATATTCTTCCTCAGGAAAACGGCGTCTACGAGGTAGATGCCGGTATTTATCTCCTGAATCCCCCTCTGGGCCGGGGCGCAGTCCCTGTGCTCGACCACCCTCTCGACCGCCCCCCTCGCATCACGCACCACGCGCCCGTACCCCGTGGGGTCGGCGAGCACCGCCGTCAGCAGCGTGATGACGGGCCGTGACTTTCCGCCTCTCCTGTGGACCCTTGCGAGCCCCTTTATGGTGGCCGGGGTCATGAGCGGGACGTCGCCGGAGACGATGAGCACGTCGCCGGTAAAGCCCCGGAGCGCCTTCATGGCGCACATGACGGCGTGGCCCGTGCCGAGCTGGGGGGACTGGGTCACGAAGCTTACGGCCCCGGGGCCCCCTTCGAGGGCGGCCCTGACAAGGTCCCAGCCGTGGCCCACCACCACCGCCACTCTCGAAGCCCTGAGGCTCGCGAGGGCGGCGAGCGGGTAGAAGAGCATGGGACGGCCCGCTACCGGATGGAGCACCTTGGGCATGGAGGACTTCATCCTCGTGCCCTTGCCTGCCGCAAGCACTATAGCCGCGAGGTCTTTCATATTAAAAGAGATTATCCGAAGGGGCCCGCTTCCGTCAAGGTTTTTCACTTTCACCCGCCCCCGGGGTTCCGCCCCCGGGGCGGGCCGCCGCCCTTTTTCATACCGGTTGACTCAGAGCCGACCCATGTGATAGTCTGGTAAGGTTATGGAAAAACACAGCTATTTCCCCACCTTTGAAGCCTTCAAGGAGAAGGCGAAGACCTCGAACATAGTGCCCGTCTTCAGGGAAATCCTCGCCGACACCGACACCCCCGTCTCCGCCTTCCTGAAGATCGACACCGGCGCCGACGCCTTCCTGCTCGAGAGCGTCGAGGGGGGCGAGAAGTGGGGCCGCTACAGCTTTCTCGGGGTCCGTCCCCGCATGACCGTAAGGAGCAAGGGGGACCGGGTGGAGACGATCACGCCCGAGGGCGCGGCGACCGTCGAGGGCGACCCCATCGAGGCCCTCAAGGGGCTGATGGAGCGGTTCACCGCCGCGGCCGTCGAGGGCCTGCCGAGGTTCTACGGCGGGGCCATCGGCTACATGGGCTACGACATGA
>JBHHVK010000270.1:0-2299 GCA_046754205.1 Thermodesulfobacteriota bacterium | reverse complement strand
CGGGTACTTCTCGGCGAACTCGGTGAGCCACTCGTCGTCCTTCATGACGAAGATGTCGTCGTAGAACTTTATGAATTGTGTCTCGTAGCTCTCCTTGAGGTGCCTCAGCTCCGCCACCACCCGGTCCACGCTGAACCTCGCCTGGAGCGGGCCGTTGCCCTTGTAGAGCAGGTTGTACTTGTGGTTGAAGCAGTAGGTGCACTTGTAGGGGCATCCCCGGCCTATCATAAAGCTCCGCATGGGAAATCTTCCCAGCCGGGTCCGGGAGTAGACGAGCTCCCGGTCGAGGAAGGGGAGGTCGTCGAGGTTCGTGCGCCGGGGGCGCATGAGAGGCTTTTCGCCCGCCTTGAAGTTCTTCTTCGTGACGATATTGGGGATGGAGTCGACGGGGCGGCCCGCATCGAGCGCGTCGAGGAGCTCGGGCCAGGCCTCGTCCCCCTCTCCGGCGCAGAGCGCGTCTATGGGGTACTTGGTGATGATCTCGGGGAAGAAGGTCGCATGGGGCCCGCCTATCACGGTGTATATCCCATCGTCCACGGACTTTATTACGTGGTTGGCGGCGATGTAGTACTTGTGCTCGCCGGTCTTGGCGCTGAAGGCCGCGATGTCGGGCCTCGTCTTCCTTACCAGGTCCTCGAGCTTGCCGTCGGCGAGGACGGCGAGCTCGGTCGTATGCCCCTTCCTTTTGGCCAGCGCGCTGAGGAGCATGATGCCCATGGGGTCGATGTACTCTATGTCCTTGACCACGAAGAGTATCTTCACGGGCCTGTTCTCCCTGTGCGGGTCCCGGCGTAGTCGCCCTTTGCCCCTCTGCCTGACCGGTTGCCGTCGTCCAGGAGCTCTCCCCTTATCCTCACGTCCCGGAAGAGCGCGGCTATGGCGCTCGCCACGCTCACGATGTTCCTGGGCCTGAAGGCCTTGGTCGCCCCGGCCTCGCGCTGGCGGATCTTTACGCCCACCTCCACGTATGTCGCCCCCGATTTGATGAGGCGGACCAGGATGGCCGCCATGTAGGCGAAGCCCCAGGTCTTCATCGGGACCTGTTTCAATAATTCGCTCTTTATGACGCAGGTCCCGTTGTAGTAGGCAAGCCTCAGGCCGAAGAGCCTGTTCATGAGGATTACGAAGGCCCTTGATACGGCACGCCTCGAGAGGGGGCGGACCCATGTGTTGGCCGTGTAGGGCACGACGATGTCCGCCTCGCCCACGCGGCCGAATATCGTCTTTATCGCCTCGGCGGGGATCTCGTTGTCCCCGGGGATCATGATCACGTACTCCTTGGAGGCCCGCCGGACGCCCTCCGTGTAGTTGTACCCGAAGCCCATGTTCCTGGGGTTGTGGACGGCGACGACCCCCTTTTCAGCGGCGGCGAGCTCGTCGGCAACCCGTCCGGTCCCGTCGGAGGACCCGTCGTTGAATATCAATATTTCGAAATCTCCGAACCTGCCGGTTGAGCTGAGGGCCTCCTTGACGGACTCCACCGCGCCCCGGACGTTGGCCTCCTCGTTGAGGCAGGGTACGATGACGGATATGCTCGGCCTCGCTGGAGTCATCCGTCCTCACCGAGCGTCTGCCTTACGGCGGCGGCTATGTGGGAGCTGTCCCTGTAATAGGCCCCTTCGAGCACGGCGCTCGCCGGGGTCGGCACGTCTGGAAGGGCGACACGCCGGGCCGGCCCCTTCATGGCGGCAAAGGCCTCCGGGTCCTCCGTGATCCGGGCGATTACCTCGCTTCCGGCCCCGTACTCGGTCCATCCCGTGTCGGCCACCACGAGGTGGCCCGTCTTCTTCACGGAATCTATTACCGCGGCCGCGTCGAGCGGCTTGAGGCCCCGGAGGTCTATTACCTCGGAGCTTATGCCCTCCCTTTCGAGCGCCTCGGCGGCGCGCATCGACTCGAAGACCATGAGGGAGAGGGCGGCTATCGTCACGTCCGTACCTTCCCTCCTTACGATGGCCTCCCCGATGGGCACGGTGTAGGGCTCCTCCGGGACGTGGCCCACGTGCTCGTAGAGCCACCTGTGCTCTATGGATATCACAGGATTTCCGTCGTAGACTGCGCTGGTGAGGAGCCCCTTGGCGTCGTAGGGGGTGGCCGGCATGACGACCTTGAGCCCGGGGTAGTGGGCGAAGGTGGCCTGCAAGGACTGCGAGTGCTGCGCGGCCGAGCCCCATCCGCGCCCGATGATGCTCCTTATGACGAGACCCACGCCCACCGCGCCGCCGAACATGTAGTTCCACTTGGCGGCGTGGTTTACTATCTGGTCCATGCTCATGGGCATGAAGTCCACCCTCATGTG
>JBHHVK010000269.1:0-2322 GCA_046754205.1 Thermodesulfobacteriota bacterium | reverse complement strand
AAGGGATAGAAGAGGAGGGCGAGAAAGAGCGAGGACCTTTTCCTCCTGTCGACGAAGAACTTGATGTCCTCGAAGCCGGCCCTCTTGAGCCCGTAGTGGAGGTGCGAGTAGTTCAGCGGCATTATGTGCCCGCAGATCCTCCCGGCGTTCTTTTCGAGCGTCGAGGGGGGGCCGAACATATCCCCGAACCCGGTGAAGAGGAACCCGAGGCGGGACTTCATGTGGAGGATGTTCGGCACCGAGAAGATGAGGTGCCCGCCGCCGCGGAGCTTGCGGAATGCCTCGGCGAGAAAGTCATAGGGCCTCGGGGTGTGCTCGATGACCTCTATGGAGTATATGAGGTCGAAGGTGGAGTCATCAAAGGGTATGACCGAATTGGTGGATATCTCCTGGCACTCGACCCCCTCGTAGAGGAACTTCTCCGGGGTTATCTCGCAGGCCTTGAGCCTCTCCTCGGGGCCGAGGCCCTTTGCCGCGAGATGGTCGCCTATCTTGGCGCACATGTACCCCGCGCCGGCGCCGAAGTCCAGTATGCGGCTGCTGTCGGTTATCCTCTCGACGATGAGATTGAAGATCACCTCGTTGGTGACCTTATGCGACCCCGATGACGGGATGGTCTTGTTTTTCATGGCGGGTATTCAGGGTATTTAAACTTTATTGGCGGGGAAAGTCAAAATAATATGCACGGGGGGGTCGCGCTATTCGACGGTCACGCTCTTGGCGAGGTTTCTCGGCTGGTCCACGTCCGTGCCCTTCAGCACGGCTATGTGGTAGGCGAGTAGCTGAAGGGGCAGGGAGACGAGTATGGGGGTGAGGTGGGCGGGGGTGTGGGGCAGGGTGATGAGGTCGTCGGCGCAGTTGAGGGCCTCGGTGTCCCCCTCGTCCACGACGGCTATTATCCTCCCGCCCCGGGCCTTGACCTCCTCCATGTTGCCGAGCACCTTCGAGTAGGACCTGTCCCCCGGGGCGATGACCACCACGGGCATATCTTCGTCAATCAGGGCTATGGGGCCGTGCTTCATCTCCCCGGCGGCGTAGCCCTCGGCGTGGATGTAGGATATCTCCTTGAGCTTGAGGGCCCCCTCGAGCGCTATGGGGAAGTTGACCCCCCTGCCGAGGTATATGAAGTCCCTGAAGGTGAAGTACTCCCTGGCGAGCGCCTCTATCGCGCCGGCGCGGTCGAGGACCTCCTCCATCTTCTTGGGGAGCCTCACGAGGTCGCAGATGAGCCCCTTGCAGGCCTCGGCGCCGAGGGCGCCCCTGCGCCGTCCGAAGTAGAGCGCGAGGATGTAGAGGGCAGTGAGCTGAGTGGTGAAGGCCTTGGTCGAGGCCACGCCTATCTCGGGGCCGGCGTGGGTCATGAAGGACCAGTCGGCCTCGCGGGTGAGGCTCGACTCCATGACGTTGCAGATGGATATGACCCGGACGCCCCTCGTCTTCACCTCCCTTACGGCGGCGAGCGTGTCGGCCGTCTCGCCGGACTGGGAGATGGCCACGACGAGCGACCTTTCGGTCACGAGGGGGTTGCGGTAGCGGAACTCGCTGGCCAGGTCAACCTCGGTGGGCACGCCGAAGAACTCCTCGAAGTAATACTTGCCCACGAGCCCGGCGTGCCAGCTCGTCCCGCAGGCCACGATGTAGACCCTGTCGACGTCCGCAAGCGGTATCGCGAACCGGTCGAGGTATATGTCCCCCTTCTCCTCTATCACCAGGCCCCTGAAGGTGTCGGTTATCGCCCGGGGCTGTTCGAATATCTCCTTGAGCATGAAGTGGCGGTACCCGCCCTTCTCCGCCATGACCGGGCTCCAGTTGATGACGGCCGGCTCCCTTGTGACCGGCCTCCCCTCGAAGTCGGTTATCTCGACGCCATGGCCCGTAATCGTGACAATTTCCCCGTCGCCCAGGAACACGGCCCTGTTCGTTATGTCGAGTATGGCAGGTATGTCCGAGGAGAGCACCGCCTCGCCGTCGCCGAGCCCGAGTATCAGGGGGCACTCCATCCTTGCCCCCACGACCCGGTCCGGCTCCTTCTCGCTGATGACGGCCATGGCGAAGGTCCCCTTTATGTACCCCACGGCGTCGCGTACCGCCCTGGTGAGGTCCTTGCCCCGGTGTATCTCCCTGGCGATGAGGTGGCTGATTATCTCCGTGTCCGTCTCGGACTTGAACTCCGCGCCCCCGACCCTCAGCTCCTCCTTGAGCGAGAGGTAGTTCTCTATTATCCCGTTGTGCACCACGGCGACCCCGCCCTCGACGTGGGGGTGGGCGTTCTCCTCGGTGGGCCGCCCGTGGGTGGCCCAGCGGGTATGGCCGACCCCGACG
>JBHHVK010000268.1:0-2332 GCA_046754205.1 Thermodesulfobacteriota bacterium | reverse complement strand
GTCGTGGCGAGGGCCCGCAAGCTCGGCGTCCCTTCGGTGGTCTACACCTTCGACCCCCACCCGCTGAAGGTGGTCTCCCCCGAAAAGAGCCCGCCGCTGATACTCGACCTTGAAGACAAAAAACGCCTCATAGGCGAGGTCGGCACCGACTGGCTCGTGCTCGCCAGATTCACCAAGGGCTTCGCCTCGCTCCACCCGAGGCAGTTCGTCGAGGAGGTCCTCGTCGGCTCCCTCTCGGTGCGCGAGGTCTGGGTGGGGCACGACTACTCCTTCGGCAGGGGCAAGGCCGGCACGGTCGACTATCTCGAAAAGCTCGGCCGCGAGTACGGCTTCGAGGTCCACGTGATACCGGCGTACAGGCTCGGCGGCGAGGTCGTTTCGAGCTCGAGGATCCGGGGGCTCATCCGCTCGGGAAGGGTCTCCGGGGCGGCAAGGCTCCTGGGCAGGCCCTACGCCGTAAAGGGGAAGGTCGTAAGGGGCCGCGACATCGGCAGGTCCATAGGCTTTCCCACGGCCAACGTCCACGTGGCGAGCGAGCTCGTCCCCGGCACGGGGGTATACGCCGCCCGGGCCCGCGTGGTCGGCCGGACGCACGGGGCCGTCGTGAACATCGGCGCGGCCCCGACCTTCGGCGCCAGGGACGTGACCGTCGAGGTCCACATACTCGGATTCGACCAGGACATCTACGGCCGCGGGATAGAGGTCTCCTTTGCAAGGAGGCTCCGGGGGGAGAGGCGGTTCAGGGACAAGGACGAGCTCGTGGAGAGGATCAAGAGGGACATCGAGAGGGCCAGGGGGATCCTCGGATAACCTTACCCTTATATCTGAAGATATGAAGATTACCGGCGCAACGAAGACATCGGGCATATTCGGCCACCCCATCGGCCACACCTTGAGCCCCGTCATGCAGAACGCCGCCTTCGAGGCCGCGGGGTGCGACATCGTCTACCTGCCCTTCCACGTCTCCCCCGCAAGGCTCCCGGGCGCGGTGGACGCCGTCCGCGCCCTCGAGATGGTCGGGGTGAACGTGACCATACCCCACAAGGAGCGGGTCATGGGCTACCTCGACAGCGTGGACCCCACGGCGCGGGCCATAGGGGCGGTGAACACGGTGGTAAACAGCGACGGCCGCCTTACGGGCTACAACACCGACGGCGAGGGGTACATGAGAAGCCTCACCGGCGAGACCGGCTTTGTCCCAGAGGGCAAGAGCGTCATCCTCATCGGCGCCGGGGGCGCGGCCCGCGCCATACTCCACGCCCTGCTCTCCGGGGGCGCGGCCTCGGTGCTCATCGCCAACAGGACGGTAAAGAGGGCCGAGGACCTCGCCTGCGACTTTGGGGGCGTCTTCGAGGCGAGAGAGGTCGGCGTCTCGGCGCTCGACGCCGCCGAGCTTGCCCGGAGGGTCGAAGGGGCCGACCTCGTGGTGAACACCACGAGCCTCGGGATGGAGGGCAGTCCCGTGCTCGACTTCCCCGTGGAGGCGCTGCCCACCGGGGCCGTCGTCTCGGACATAGTCTACAGGCCCGGTGACACGGAGCTTCTGAAACGCGCCTCGGAGCGGGGCCTTGCCGTCCACAGGGGCATAGGGATGCTCGTCTGCCAGGGTGCGCTCGGCTTCGAGCTCTGGACCGGGCTCACCGCGCCGGTGGACGTGATGACCCGCGCCGTAATGGACGAGCTGTCGGCCGGGCCTTCGGAGGGCGAATAGGATGAAGATAATCTTCGTAGCCGACGCCCATCTGACGGGCCTCGGCGACCCGGCTCAAACGAGGCTCGTCGAGTTTCTGACGGCGTTAGCCGACTCCGACGCAGAGCGTCCCGACATGGTGGTCCTGTTGGGCGACATCTTCGACTTCTGGACCGGTTTCAAGTCCGCGGTCTACCAGAGGTACGTCCCGGTGCTCGCGGCGCTCCTCGGGCTCACCGAGCGCGGGGTGAAGCTCCTCTACGTCGAGGGCAACCACGATTTTCTCATGGGCGAGTTCTTCACCGACGTGCTCGGCGCCGACGTGCACGGCGACAACTGCCGCCTCTCGCTCGAGGGCAAGGAGGTCTACCTCGCCCACGGGGACGCCGTATCGATGAGCCTCGGTTACGCCACCTGGAGGGCCTTCTTGAGGGGGAGGATATTCAGGCTGCTCAAGAAGCTCACCTCACCGGCCCTGGTGATGAGCGTGGCCGAGATGCTCAGCAAGAGGAGCCGCGCCTACGGCAAGAGGGCCGAGGCGCTGGACAGGCGCTTGAAGGAGTTCGCCCGCAGGAGGATAATGAGCGGCTTTGACGTGGTCGTCCTCGGCCATTCCCACAGGCCCGGGGTCCAGGTGGTGGG
>JBHHVK010000267.1:0-2348 GCA_046754205.1 Thermodesulfobacteriota bacterium | reverse complement strand
GCTCGAGGTCCTCAAGGGCTGGTACAGGGACCGCGCCGTCAGCGCCGAGGGGGCCGGCGAGCTCGCCCACGGCGAGCCCATGGCCCGGGGGGAGGGGGCGGCGGGGGCGGCCGGACCCGTGGGGTTCTTCGGCCTCTACGACGCCTTCAGGGCCGTGGAGGAGGCGAGAAGGGAGATTACGCCCCCGAGGTACGCCAACAGGCTCCTTACCATGGAGGCCCTCCTTCTGAGGCTCGCCGGGGGCGGCCGGGGGCCGGCCGCGGGGTGAGCGGATTTATTACCTGGAACGGGGGGGGCGGCTGCGGGCCGCTCTCCTTTGAGGCATATGGATTGACTGCGATATCAGGAGAACTGTAGATGGTAACGGTTGCCGGCATAAGGTTCAAGAAGGCTTGCAAGATATATGACTTCGAGGTCAAGGGGCTGGACGTCAAGCCCGGGGACATGGTCATCGTCGAGGTGGAGAAGGGGATGGGCATGGGGTATGTGGCGACCCCCGCCAGGGAGCTCGACCCGTCGAAGGTAAAGAGAAAACTCAAGAAGGTCATCCGGGTGGCGGACCCCGTGGACATCGAGCGGCACGGCTTCAACCTCGAAAGGGAAGAAGAGGCATACAGGATATGCAAGGAGAAGATAGCAAGGTTCGGGCTCCCGATGAAGCTCGTACGGGTGGAGTACCTCTTCGATTCGTCCAAGGCCATATTCTACTTCACGAGCGAGACGAGGGTCGACTTCCGCGAGCTCGTAAAGAACCTTGCCGGCGAGTTCCACACCAGGATAGAGATGCGCCAGGTGGGCGTGCGTGACGAGGCCAAGATGCTCGGCGGCATAGGCCCCTGCGGACGCGAGCTCTGTTGCGCCGGTTTCCTCTCCGACTTCGCCCCGGTGACCATAAAGATGGCCAAGGACCAGAACCTCGCGCTTAACCCCGCGAAGATCTCCGGGATCTGCGGCCGTCTCATGTGCTGTCTCGGCTACGAGCACAAGCTCTACAGGTCCGGGCGCGGCGCGGCAGAGGGCAGGTCATGCGGCCCCTGCGGAAGGGGGGCCCACCCTTCCCCTTCCACCCCGGCCGGCGCCGATAGGAGGCCGGAGGGCAAGGCGACCCGTGAGAGGGCCGAAGGCCCGCAGGCCGCCCCCGGGGCCACGGCCGCAGGGACCACGACAGCTCCGGGGACGGGCGGGGAGAGGGGGGCCGAGGGGGAGCGGAAGGCCGCCGGAGAGGAAGGGCAGAGGCGCAGGAAGAAGAGGCGTGGAAGGCGCAGGAAGGGCGGCCAGGGGCGTCCCGGTGGCGGGGGAGGGCAGGGCGGTCAGGGCGGCGCCGGGGGGGCCGGGGGGCCCGGGGGGGCTGGAGGCGGCGCGGCGGGCTGAGGCCGGCCGGAGTATCTGGAGCGAGGACCGAGGAAGGACGAGACCGCCGATGGCAGAACCGGACAGGATCTTTTACGTCACCACACCCATCTACTACGTAAACGACGTCCCGCACATAGGGCACGCCTACACCACCGTGGCCGCCGACGCGCTCGCCCGGTTCAAGCGCCTCAAGGGCTTCCGGGTCCTCTTCCTCACCGGCACCGACGAGCACGGCCAGAAGGTCGAGAAGGCCGCGGCCGCTGCCGGAAAACCCCCGCTGGAGTTCGCCGACTCGGTGGTGGTCCGCTTCCGGGACCTCTGGAAGAGGCTCGATATAAGCAACGACGACTTCATCCGCACGACCGAGGCCCGCCACAAGGCGGCGGCCGCCCGCATATGGGAGACCATAGCCGCGAAGGGGGAGATATACCTCGGGGAGTACGAGGACTGGTACTGCACGCCGGACGAGAACTTCCTCACGGAAAAGCAGCTCGTCGAAGGCAGGTGCCCGGACTGCGGCCGCCCGGTGGAAAGGCTCATGGAGCCGAGCTACTTCTTCAAGCTCTCGGAGTACCGGGACCGGCTCCTCGAATACTACGGGGAGCACCCGGGGTTTATAAGCCCAGAGGGCAAGAGGAACGAGATAGTAAGCTTCCTTGGCGAGGAGCTCCGCGATCTCAGCGTGTCGAGGACGACCTTCACCTGGGGCGTGCCGGTGCCCGGGGACCCGGACCACGTCATGTACGTCTGGTTCGACGCGCTGACGAACTACCTCACCGCCGCCGGCTACCCCGACCGCCTCGAAGAGACCGGTTTCTGGCCCGCCGACGTCCACATAATCGGAAAGGACATCCTGAGGTTCCACGCCGTCTACTGGCCCGCCTTCCTCATGGCCGCAGGGCTCCCCCTGCCCCGCAAGGTCTTCGCCCACGGCTGGTGGACCGTCGAGGGCGCCAAGATGAGCAAGTCGCTCGGCAACGTCGTGGACCCCAACG
>JBHHVK010000266.1:0-2416 GCA_046754205.1 Thermodesulfobacteriota bacterium | reverse complement strand
TCGGGCCAGATGGGGCCCAACTCGTCCTCGCCGGAGAGGGTCAGGCCGGTGCCGAGGCAAACGGGACAGAGCACTACCCGGCCGGAGCACATGGACACCAGACCCATGGCGAAGTCGTCGCCGCACCGGGCGCAATGAAAGGCGATGCAGGGCTCACAGGCGTCCCGCCCGCCCATCAGCCGCACTCCGAGTAGCCGCAGTCGCGGCAGACGGCGCAGCCGTCGGCGTGCTCAACGGCCCCGCCGCAGTCGGGGCAGGCGCCGCGCTTGAAGACCTCGGCGGCCATGGTGAAGTCCAGCTTGCCCGGGCCGGGGTCGAGCGCCTCGGGGTCTCCGTGGAGCCTCAGGGCCTCGCCGGTGTTCCTCTTGAGCCCCATGTACCAGTCCATGGCCTTGGCCATGGCGTCGGCGCAGGAGGTCACCCTGGTGGTGCCGAAGCCCACGGGCAGATGGCAGCTTATGCCCCGCATCTGCTTGATTATGTCCTCGGGCTTGACGCCGCTGCGGAGCGACAGCGAGGTGAGCCTGCCCATACTCTCGCACTGGGAGGATACGCACCCCCCGGCCTTGCCTATCTGGGTGAATATCTCGAAGGGGCGGCCCTCCTCGTCCTCGTTTATCGTAACGTAGAGCTTGCCGCACCCGGTCATCATCTTCTTGGTCACGCCGAAGGCGACCTCGCCCCTGGGCTTCGGCCCCGGGACGACCTGCTCCTCCGTCAGGAGCTCGGCGGTCACGGCCGCCTCGACCCTCGCCTTTCCGCCCTTCTTGTCGCTCCCCCTTGTGAGCACCTGCACGTCCCTGGAGCCGTCCCTGTAGACGGTGACCCCCTTGCACCCGAGCTCGTAGGCCATGACGTAGACCCTGGCCACGTCCTCGACCGTGGCTTCGTTGGGGAAGTTGACGGTCTTGCTGACGGCGTTGTCCGTGTACTTCTGGAAGGCGGCCTGCATCCTTATGTGCCACTCGGGGGAGATGTCGTGAGACGTCACGAAGGCCCGCTTCACGTCCTCGGGCACGCCGGTGACGTCATGGAGCGAGCCCCTGTCGGCCACCTGGCGCATCGTCTCCGGGCTGTCGAAGCCGCCCTTGGCCGCGTACTCCTCGAAGAGCGGGTTCACCTCCACGAGCTCGGAGCCCTCCATGACGTTCCTGGTGAAGGCCAGCGCGAAGAGCGGCTCTATGCCCGAAGAGCACCCGGAGATGATGGATATCGTCCCGGTGGGCGCGATGGTCGTCACCGTGGCGTTCCTCATCGGCAGCCCCATCTTCTCGTAGACCGAGCCCTCCCAGTTCGGGAAGACCCCCCTTACCGCGGCGAGCTCCCCGGAGGCCTCCCTGCCCCTGTCCCTCACGAAGCTCATCACCTTCTCGGCGGCGGCGATCGCCTCCTCGGAGTCGTAGGGGATGCCGAGCCTTATGAGCATGTCGGAGAAACCCATCACCCCGAGGCCGATCTTGCGGTTACTCCTCGTCATCTCGGCTATCTCGGGTATGGGGTAGCGGTTCATGTCTATGACGTTGTCGAGGAAGTGGACGGCGCGAGTTACGGTGGAGTCGAGCCTTGCCCAGTCTATCTCATAGCCCGAGGCCGAGCCGTTGCCCGATGGCCTGAGCATGCGGGAGAGGTTGATGGAGCCGAGGTTGCAGGACTCGTAGGGCAGCAGCGGCTGCTCGCCGCAGGGGTTGGTGGACTCTATATCCCCCACGTGGGGCGTGGGGTTGTCCTCGTTTATGCGGTCTATGAATATGACGCCCGGGTCCCCGTTCTTCCAGGCCATGTTCACGATGAGGTCGAAGACCTCGCGGGCGGCCCTGGAGCCGGCGACCTCGCCGGTGCGGGGGTTTATCATGTCGTACTCGCCGCCGGCCTCGACGGCCTTCATGAAGGTCTCGGTGAGGTTGACGGATATGTTGAAGTTGTTGAGCTTGTCGTTGTCTTCCTTGCAGGTTATGAAGTCCATTATCTCGGGGTGGTCCACGCGGAGGATCCCCATGTTGGCGCCCCTCCTCGTCCCGCCCTGCTTTATGGCCTCAGTGGCGCCGTCGAATACGGTCATGAAGGATATGGGCCCCGAGGATATGCCCGAGGTGGAGCCGACGATGTCGCCCGAGGGGCGGAGCCTGGAGAAGCTGAAACCCGTGCCTCCCCCGGACTTGTGGATGAGCGCCGTATGCTTCACGGCCTCGAAGATACTCTCCATGGAGTCCTCCACCGGGAGGACGAAGCAGGCGGAAAGCTGCTGGAGCTCGCGGCCGGCGTTCATGAGCGTGGGGGAGTTGGGCATGAACTCCAGGCTCGTCATCATGCGGTAGAACTCGGCCGCCGTGGCGCCGGTGTCGGCGCCTGGGTCGTAGAACCGGTCCGCCTCGGCGATGTTGGAGGCCACGCGCATGAACATCTCCTCGACGGTCTC
>JBHHVK010000265.1:0-2444 GCA_046754205.1 Thermodesulfobacteriota bacterium | reverse complement strand
GGCGCTCAGGTGGCTCTCCCTGGCCATGAGTATGTGGTCGTGGACGATGATGTCTATGGCCGTGGCGGCGTCCTCGAGCTCGCCGACGAGCCTTTTGTCGAAGCCCGAGGGGAAGGCGAACTCGTCGCCGACCCTGTGGATGAATATCACGGAGCGGGCGTTGTGCTTGAAGGCCTTTTCAATGACCTTTCTCGGCGATAGGCCCGAGCCCCTGAGGCTTCCCTCGTGGAGGCGCTCTATGCCGAGGACCTCGTTCTTGGTGTTGAGGTAGAGGGCATGGAAGTCTTCTCCATCCTCACCGGGAGGCAGGGCCCCTATCATCTCCACCGCGTCATCGGGGCACTTCACCGTGGACCTCGAGCCCGACTGCTCGGCGAGATAGGCCCGGGCCACGGCCCTGGGCAGGCCCATAAGGGCCGCGGCGCTCTCCCCCGCCCCGGGGACCTCGGCGAGTCTGGAGCTTCCGGCCTCGAATACACCCCTGATGCCCTTGAATTTTCTGATAAGCTCCTTGGCAAGGGGCTTCACGTCGCGCCTCGGTATGGCGTAGGTAAGGAGCAGCTCCAGGGCCTCGTAGTCATGGAACCCCCTGAGCCCTGAGCCCTTGAACCTCTCCTTGAGCCTCTTTCTGTGTCCCTCGCTGTCGATACCCGGTGCCATACGTCAATTATCCCACGAATGCCGCCCCCGATGCAACCTCCTACTCACCGCCGCCCTTCCAGTCGAGCAACTTCATGAAGGGCTTTACGAGGTCGAGCGGCAGGGGGAATATAGTGGTGGAATTCTTCTCCGCCGCCACCTCGGTGAGCGTCTGAAGGTACCTGAGCTGGAGGCTCACCGGGTTCTTGCTGAGCAGCTCGCTCGCCTCGAGTATCTTCTGCGCTGCCTCGAACTCGCCGGCGGCGTGGATTATCTTCGCCCTCTTCTCCCTTTCGGCCTCGGCCTGTTTGGCCATGGCCCGCTTCATCTCCTCGGGCAGGTCTATGGCCTTTACCTCCACCACGCTCACCTTTATGCCCCAGGGGTCCGTGTGGCGGTCGAGTATCTCCTGGATGGACTTGTTCACCTTCTCCCGTTCGCTCAGAAGCTCGTCGAGCTCCGCCTGGCCGCAGACGCTCCGGAGCGTCGTCTGGGAGAGCTGGCTCGTGGCGTAGAGGAAGTTCTCCACGTTGATTATCGCCTTGTCAGGAGTGACCACCCTGAAGTATACGACCGCGTTCACCCTGACGGAGACGTTGTCCCGGGTGATGACCTCCTGGGGGGGGACGTCCATGGCCACGATCCTGAGGCTCACCTTTACCATCCTCTGAATGCCGGGGATGATGATGACGAGCCCGGGGCCCTTTACCGCCTGGTACCTGCCGAGGAAGAAGACCACGCCCCTGACGTACTCGGGGAGCACCTTTATGGCGCTGGCGAGGAATAGGATGACCAGAATCGCTACGATTATCACGCCTGTGCCGGGTCCGAATTGCATATATCGCCTCCTTTGAAAAGGATTAGCCCTTGTCGGTTGGGTTCAGCATGAACGGTGACGCCGCCACGGCCCCCGAAGGGTCACCTCCTTGATATCCTCAGGACGAGCCCCTCCATCTCCACCACCCGGATGCCGTCTCCCTCGGCTATGGGCTCGGCGGCTATGGCCTCCCAGTACTCTCCGGCCACGAAGACCTTGCCCTCGAAGTGCCCGGCGCGCTCGGTGAAGTCATCGAGGGCGCTGCCAGTCTCGCCGACGAGGCCCTCGCTCCCGCTTACCGCCCCTCGCCTGTGGAGGCTTAAGACGTAGTACATGGTGAATAGTATGAAGCCCGTCATGAAGACCACCGTGGGGAGTATCACCCAGCCGGAGAGTTTCATGAAGGGGGCCGGGGCCTTGAAGAGCATCAATGAGCCGAGGATGAGGGAGACTATCCCGGCCACCGTCAGGAGCCCGTAGCTCACCACGTTGATCTCGACGATGAAGAATATGACGGCAAGCCCTATGAGGAGCAGGCCCGCGTAGTTTATCGCCAGGGTCTGGAAGGCGTAGAAGGCCAGCACGAGGCATACGGCGCCTATGACCCCCGGGAAGATGGCCCCCGGGTTGGAGAGCTCGAAGTACAGGCCCAGGAGCCCTATCATCATGAGGATGTAGGCGACGTTGGGGTTGGTTATGGCCGAGAGGACCCTGTGCCTCAGCCCCATGCGGACCTGCTTTATACCGGCCCCGGCGGTCTTCATGACCTTCGAGCCCATGGCGAGCTCCACCCGCCTGCCGTCGAGCCTGGCCATAAGCTCGGCCCGGTCGCCGACGACCATGTCTATCACCCCGAGCTCGAGCGCCTCGGAGGCGGTGATGTTCACCGCCTCCCGCACGGCCCGCTCGGCCCACTCGGCGTTCCTCCCCCTTTTGGCGGCGATGCTCTTGATGTAGGCCACGGCGTCGTTCGTGACCTTCTTCTTCA
>JBHHVK010000264.1:0-2478 GCA_046754205.1 Thermodesulfobacteriota bacterium | reverse complement strand
GCACGTAGTCGCCCAGATAGAGAACCTCAAGACCTACGCCATCGTCGACAAGTCCATAAAGGAGGAGAAGGTCGGCATCCACGGGTGGTACTTCGACATCCCCACGGGCGAACTCTACATCTACAACGAGCGGAAAAAGACCTTTGAAAAATTGACCCGAGGCAAAGAAGAGGCCGGAGGGCGCGGCTACGAGGCATCGGAAGAGGCGTCGACCGACGAGCTGTAACAGGGGCGGATTCGCCCTCCCACGGGCCACCGCCGCCGGCGGTGGCCTTTTTTTCTGCAGATCTTCGCCCCCCCGTCCCCCCGCACCGCTCGCCCCCCTCGCCCCCCTCGCTTTCGCAGGAGGGGGCGCCTTCAATCCATCCTGATGAGGACCTTGAGCACCCCCGTGCCGGAGGCGTACTCAATGGCCTCAGGGCCCTGGTCGATGGAAAAGACCTTTTCCACGAGCGGCCTCACGTCGACGCTGCCCTCGGCGAGCGCCTCGATGGCCGGGGCGAAGGGGCCGCACCGGGAACCGACGAGCGTAATTTCGTCTATGACCAGCCTGTTCACGTCAAAGGGGGTCTTCCCGGCCACGGTCGTCTTGATCACCACGGTACCCCTCGGCCGGGCAAGCCCGATGGCCTCATCCAGACCCTCCGGGCCGCCCGTGGCGTCGACCACGACGTCAAAACCACCCCCCTCGCCGCGTAGGCCATCCGTGCCGACAACGGTCCTCGCGCCCCGCGCATCGAGAAGGGCGAGCTTTTCCGGGTGCCTGCCCACGGTCGTAAGGTCGCAGCCCGTAAGGGCGAGGACCTCGGATACGAGGAGCCCCAGGCGGCCGTCGCCAAGGACGCAGACCTTGAGCCCCGGGACTATCTTCACCTGCTCGGTTATCTCGAAGGCCGCGGCGAGCGGTTCGGTAAAGACCGCCTCCTCGTCGGAGACGCCCTCGGGCACGGTGTGGAGGTTTGCCGCGGGAAGGGTCAGGTAGTCTGCGAAGGCGCCGTCGCGGCCGAGGATGCCCAGTACGGTCCTCGCCGGGCAGTGGTTGCCGAGCCCCTCCGAGCACCGGGCGCAGGCGCCGCAGCCTATGTTTATCTCCCCGGTAACGCGGCGGCCAACGAGGGTCTCGTCGGCGCACTCGACGACGGAACCCGTGAACTCGTGGCCGAGGACCCCGGTAAAGCCCATGTAGCCCTTCGTAATCTCGATGTCCGTGGCGCAGACCCCGGCCATGGCCACCTTTACAAGGGCCTCGCCCGGCCCTGGCACGGGCCTCGGATAATCAGCGGCGAGTGTAGACGACTTCCCGTCGAAAAGGATGGCCCGCATCTTCATCCGGCTCCCTGAACAAGCCCCCATGGCCCGGGCTTAACGCCCCGACTCCCTGGAGAGGGCTTTATAATAGTCGCAGTACCGGGCCACGGGGCAGATGTCGCACTTCGGCTTTCTGGCAACGCAGGTTTTGCGGCCGTGGAGTATCAGGAGGTGGGTGGTGAGCGTCCATCGCGCCTCGGGGATTATCGCCGTGAGGTCGGTCTCTATCCTGTCCGGGTCGGTCTCGCCGGTGAGGCCGAGACGGCCGGCCACGCGCTTGACGTGGGTGTCCACGGCGAGCGCCGGTATGCCGTAGGCGTTGCCGAGCACGATGTTGGCGGTCTTTCTCCCCACCCCGGGCAGGCGCGTCAGCTCTTCGAGCGTGGACGGGACGCGGCCGCCGAAGTCCTCGACGAGCATCCGCGCGCAGTTCTTTATGGACCGGGACTTGTTCCTGTAGAAGTTGACGGAACTCAGGTCCTCGGCGAGCTCTTCGAGGGGGACGCGGGCGAAGTCCTCGGCCGACCTGTACTTCTTGAAGAGCCCCGCCGTCACCCTGTTTACGAGCTTGTCCGTGGCCTGGGCCGAGAGGATGGTGCCCACGAGGAGCTCCAGCGGGTTTGTGAATTCAAGGGCGGTCGCCGCACCTGGGAACTCGGAAGCGAGGATATCGAGGACCAGGGCCGCCTTCTCGCTCTTTGTCATGGCATTAACCTGTGATGTGAGGAAAGGGGTTTAGACATCGCTCGAAAAAACCGGGCGGCTGAGGCGAGAAAAAAAAGGGGGGGACAACAGGCCGGGGGGGCGCTCAGCAGGTCCTCTCTATTACGAAGTCTGCCACCGCCATGAGCGCGGCCTTCTCGATGGTCGGCTCGAATGTGTCGAGGTTAGCCGCGGCGTCGTTTATGTAGCCCCTGGCCCTGTCGAGCGTGTATTCTATGCCCCCGTACCTCTTTATGATGGAGATTACCCGGCCGAGGTCGTCGTCGGAGAGGTCGTCCGCCTCGACCACCTTTCTCAGGAAGTCCCTCTCCGAGGCCGTGGCCTTGCCGGTGGCGTGGATGAGCGGCATCGTGACCTTGCCCTCCCGGAGGTCGTTGCCCACGGATTTTCCAAGGTCCTCGTCGGTGGAGACGTAATCGAGGCAGTCGTCCATGAGCTGGTATGCCG
>JBHHVK010000263.1:0-2480 GCA_046754205.1 Thermodesulfobacteriota bacterium | reverse complement strand
CGCGACGGGCAGGTAAACTACTTGCACGCGGATCACCAGGGTTCTATCGTTGCCAGGACGGACGTATACGGCACCGTGACGAGGGGTTATCTATTCAGCCCCTTCGGGGAAAAGAGCAGCCAGGCATGGGACGCCTACCCCATTATCCCCTTGACAGGGCCCGCCTTTTTTACGATAATTTTTTCGTAGACACCGTATGTTACTTCCTCCCGTGACTGACGGAATCGAGGTGGGTCACCACCGGGGAGCGGGAGGAATGGAGAAAGGGGGAGCGCCAAAGACTGCGTGCCCCCGCGCGCCGGCCGTCTGGGCACTTTGAGCGGAAGACAACGTCATCTCCGTCCTTATGCCTTGGCGGTTTTTTATTGCCCCGGCCCCGCGGGCAGGGCCCGCTCTCCAAAAAAGGCTTGATTACGAGAGGGTAAAGATGGTATCTATAACCCCTTTCAGGTAAAATTCATGGGACTGAAAACCTTTGACAGGGGCATCCACCCCGAGGATCATAAGGAGCCTACCTCCGGCAGGAAGGTGGAGAAGGCCGAATTGCCTTCCTCCGTGGTTATCCCCCTTCACCAGCACGCCGGCGCCCCGGCCGAGCCTCTCGTCAAAAAGGGCGACGTGGTCGCCGAGGGCCAGCCCATAGGCGCGCCCAAGGGTTTCATCTCCGCCTCTATCCACGCGAGCATAAGCGGCAAGGTCAAGGACGTGGGCTTTTACCCCCATCCGGCCGGGGGCAGGGTCTTAAGCGTGGTCATAACCGGAGACGGCGAAGAGAAGGAGTGGGGGCCCGACGGCACGGCGGAGCTCGGCGGCATGAGCCCCGAGACCATCCGCGCCAGGATCCGCGAGGCCGGGATCGTCGGCATGGGCGGGGCCGCCTTTCCCACGGCCATAAAGCTCGCCCCTCCCAAGGGGAGGACCATCGACACCGTGATACTCAACGGCTGCGAGTGCGAGCCCTTCCTCACGGCCGACCACAGGGTGATGGTCGAGGAGCCGGAAAAGGTCGTCTGGGGCATGAGGGCGCTCATGAAGGCGCTTTCGGCCCCGAGGGGCTACATAGGGATAGAGGCCAACAAGCCCGACTGCGTGGAGGCCATAAAGGCCCACACCTCCGGGGCGGCCGACATAGACGTCGTGGTGCTCGAGACCAAGTACCCCCAGGGGGCGGAGAAGATGCTCATTCAGGCCGCCCTGGGAAGGAAGATCCCCCCGGGAAAGCTCCCCCTCGACGTGGGCGTGGTCGTAAACAACGTCGGCACCGCGGTTGCCGTTTACGAGGCGCTCAACTGGTCCAAGCCGCTCATAGATCGCGTGGTTACAGTCAGCGGCAACGGCATAAAGGACCCCGCCAACCTCCGCGTGCGCATCGGCACGAGCTTTGCCGAGGTCATAGACCGGTGCGGCGGCGTGGTGGCCGAAGGCGAGTACGAGGTCTTGAACGGCGGGCCCATGATGGGCATCGCCCAGACCCGCCTCGACGTGCCGGTCCTCAAGGGGACCTCTGGCATTACGGTCCTTACCGCCGAGTCCATAAAGCCCGCGAAGTACGAGGCGTGCATAAGGTGCGCGTCATGTGTGAATACCTGCCCCATGGGGCTTATGCCCTACAGGCTCGGCGACTACGGCAAGGAGGGCCGTGTGGCCGAGTTTACGGAGTGGGCGGGCGCGGCCTGCATCGAGTGCGGCTGCTGCTCCTTCGTCTGCCCTTCCAAGAGGCCGCTCCTCCAGTGGATAAGGCTCGGAAAGCTCAGGGTGCGCCAGGAGGCGAAGGCGGCCAGCGCCTGAGGGTACAGCTTCCGCCGCCTGTTTTCTGTCCCGACGGGACACGATGAGGTGTCATGGCTCAAGAGGAAATGGAGAATCCCGAAGCCGGAGGGGAGGCCGGCGAGGAGGGCGGGCGCAAGGCCCCGCAGCTCATAGTATCGTCCTCGCCGCACTTCCTCGCCGACGAGTCCATCCCGAAGATAATGCACACCGTGGTCCTCGCGCTCTTCCCCGCCATGGCCGCCTCGGTCTATTTCTTCGGACTCCGGGCGGTGCTCCTCCTGGCGGTCTGCGTCGGCGCCTCCCTTCTGACGGAGTACGCCTTCCAGAAGGCGAGAAAGCAGCCCGTCAAGATATACGACGGCAGCGCCATCATAACCGGCATACTCATGGCCCTCATGCTCCCGCCTGGCTTCCCCGTATTCGGGGCCATACTCGGTAGCTTTTTCGCCATAGGCGTCGGAAAGCAGCTCTTCGGCGGCCTCGGCTACAACATCTTCAACCCGGCGCTCCTGGGCAGGGCCTTTCTCATGGCCACCTACCCGGTCTTCATCACGACCTGGGTGGAGCCGAGGACCGTGGCCAGCGCCGTCGACGCCGTCTCGGCCGCCACCCCGCTGGCGCTCATGAAGTTCGAGCACACCTTCGTGCCCGTGGCGGACCTCTTCTTCGGAAACGTGGCGGGCTCGCTCGGGGAGACCTCGGCGCTCGCC
>JBHHVK010000262.1:0-2510 GCA_046754205.1 Thermodesulfobacteriota bacterium | reverse complement strand
GGCGGCATCCAGTTCGGCCGCGCCGAGGGGTATACCCTCTACGTCAAGTTCGACTCCGCCGCCGGGCTCGACAAGGACGCATCGGTGCGGGTGGCCGGGGTGGAGGTGGGGCGCGTAACCGATATCATGCTCAAGGAGAACAAGGCCCAGCTGACGCTCAAGGTAAGGCCGGAGATCAAGATAGGCTCCGACTTCACGGCGCTCCTTGTCACCAAGGGACTCCTCGGCGAGAGGTACGTGGAGCTCTTGCCCGGCTCCCCCAACGCGCCGCTCCTCGGCGACGGGGACGAGATTACCCGGGCCGCCTCCTATGCGGACATGGACAAGCTCATAACCATACTGAGCGACGTCTCCAGAGACATCAAGACCGTGACCCTCACCATGAGGAACGTCTTCGGCGGGCCCGAGGGGGAGTCCGCGCTTAGGAACATCGTCTCTAATATCGAGGAGATATCCTACCGGGTGAGCGCCCTTGTGGACAAGAACGACGCCGCACTCACCAACGTCATCACCAACCTCGACGAGTTCACCACGCTGCTCAGGGAGGAGGGCCCGGGTATCAGGCGGGTCGTGGCCAACCTGAACGAGTCCATAGTCAAGACCTCGGAAAAGATAAACGGCATCATGGACGAGAACAGGGAAAATCTGCGCGAGGGCGTGGAAAGCCTGCGCCTCGCCTCGCTAAAGCTCGAGGAGGCGATGAAGACCGTCAACAGGGTGGTCCAGGACGTGGGCCCGACCCTGACCGATACGGTAGCCTCGGTGGGGAGCATAGCCGGGAAGATAGACCGGGGAGAGGGCACCATCGGGAAGCTCGTAAACGATGACGAGACCCACGAGAACATAAACAAGGCCGTAAGCGGCATAAACAGGTTCATCGAGAAGACCGAGAGCTTCCACACATACATAGGATACCGCGCCGAGTACCTCTTCGACGCCTCCGATACCAAGAGCTACTTCACCCTGAGGGTCCAGCCCAAGTCCGACAAGTACTACCTCTTCGAGATAGTCGACGACCCCCGGGGGAACCGCCAGGAGGACACGGTCTCCACGACCACGGGCGGCGTCACCACCACCACCACGGAGATAAGGACCAAGGACGAGTTCCAGTTCAGCATCCAGCTGGCCAAGCAGTTCGGTCCCTTTACCCTCAGGGGCGGGCTCATAGAGAGCACCGGCGGGGTGGCCGTGGACACCCACCTCTTCAAGAACCGGCTCAAGTTCACCCTCGAGGCCTTCGACTTCGACAAGTCCGACAACCCCCACCTCAAGGCCACCGGGACCATCTACTTCAGCCGCTTCTTCTACCTCACCGGCGGATACGACGACTTCGTCAGCCGCGTAGGGCTCGACTCCGGGTTCGTGGGCCTCGGCCTCGAGATCCGCGACGACGACCTCAAGTACCTCTTCAGCGCCGCCCCGCCCATATCCTTCTGACTTGATTTAATCGTCAAAACGGGTTAAAAGAACTGGTGCGCCCGGCGCCGTGGGCGGCGCCACTTGCCCAGTGCGCCCGGCGTTTCCTTAAGATATCAATCCAGCTGAAGAATCCGCTGAATCAGGCGCCTTCCCGTCCGCCGAACCCGGCGGACGGGGGGCCGGGGGGCGCGTGGGGGGATTTTGATGGGGCGGAGCGGTAAAAGGCGGCTGAGATGACAACTCGCCCCGTCGGCATAGCCCTCGACATCGGCACCACCACGCTGGTGGGAAGCTCCGTGGAGATCGGTGCGGCCGGGCCCGTGGGGGTCGTCGATACAGTCTCGGCGCCCAACCCCCAGTCGGCGTGGGGGGCGGACCTGATTTCGAGGGTAAACGCCGCCGTGGCCGACCCGGCTGCGGTCGATGAGATGAGGGCCTCGGTCATCGGGGCCTGCAACGACATAATCCGCGAGCTTTCGGGCCCCGGGCGTCCGGCCGTCGTGGAGGTCGCCGCGGCCGGGAACTCGGTGATGGAGCACCTCTTTCTGGGCCTCTCGCCGGAGCCATTCTCCCGCGTGCCCTACAGGCCGGCCTTCAGAGAGGCGCAGACGGTCGGGGCCGGAAAGCTCGGCCTCGAGGCCGAGCCGGGCTGTCCGGTCTACCTCTTTCCCCTCATAGGGGGTTTCGTGGGCGGAGACACCGTCGCCGTCATGCTCTCTCTCGGCATCCACGGGGGCGAGGGGGGCCGCGGCGGGGGCGGGGGCGTCGAGCTCGCCATAGACATCGGCACAAACAGTGAGATAGTGCTCCGAAGCGGTCTGGCGGTCTACGCCACCAGCGCCGCCGCCGGTCCCGCCTTCGAGGGAGGCGAGCTGAGCTGCGGCATGACGGCGGCCCGCGGGGCGATCTCCGGGGTGAGGGTCACCGCCGACGGGCTCGAGCTCGACGTGGTGGGGGGGGTGGCGCCGAGGGGTATTTGCGGCTCGGGCCTCATAGACGCGGCCGCCGGGCTCCTCAGGGCGGGGGTCATCGAGCGGAGCGGGAGGATAAAGGGGCCCGACGAGGTCTCCACCAACCTCTCCGTGAAGATA
>JBHHVK010000261.1:0-2525 GCA_046754205.1 Thermodesulfobacteriota bacterium | reverse complement strand
CGGCCTTGAGGTAGCCGTAGGCGTAGTCGCCGGAGACGGTGAAGGTCACGCTCTTGATGCCGGCCTCCTCGCCGGGCTGGTAGTCGAGGGTCTCCATCTTGAAGCCCCTCTTTTCCGCCCACCTCGAGTACATCCGAAGCAGCATGTCCGCCCAGTCCTGCGCCTCGGTGCCCCCGGCCCCGGGGTGTATCGACACGATGGCGTTGAGCCCGTCGTGCTCCCCTCCGAGCATGCGCCGGACCTCTATGGCCCTCATCTCCGCCGCGGCCTCGTCGAGCTTTTCCCGCGCCTCAAGGGCGGAGTCCTCGTCTTCGGCCTCCGTAGCGAGGTCGAGGAGGACTTCGGCCTCCTCGATGAGGCCGGAGATGCGGTCTATCGCGGCGAGCTCGCCTTCGAGGGCGGCCTTTCTCTTGAGGAGCTTCTGGGCCGAAGCCTGGTCGGCCCACAGCCCCGGCTCGGAGGCGCGCTTCTCCAATCCCTCCAGCTCGGCGCGCTTGCCCGGCTGGTCAAAGGAACCTCCTTATGTCTTCGAACCTCGCTGCGGCCCCGGAAAGGGCCTCTCTTATCTCTTCGAACATCGGCTGACATCCCCCTTGGAAAAGATTTTTCTCAATACAAGCGCCCCTGAGAAGACCAGGCAGAGATAGGCGAAGACATCCCCCCAGGCGGTATATACGGAAACGGGGCCGCCCCTCAGGGCCACCCGTTCGGTAAAGACCGTCCTCTCGAAGAGCGATGTTTCCCTTTTGACCCTGCCGGCCGGGTCTATGACCCCGCTTATCCCCGTATTCGCCGCCCTTACGAGATAGGTCCTGTTCTCCACGGCCCTCATGACGGCCATCTCGAAGTGCTGGTACGGGGCCGATGTCCTTCCGAACCAGGCGTCGTTGGTGATGACCACGAGGAGCCCCGCGCCCCTGGCCGCGTACCGGCGTGCGAGCTCGGGGAATATGGACTCGTAGCAGATGAGCACCCCGAGGCCCGAGTCGCGGAAGGTTATGGGTATGGGGCCGGGGCCCGGGGTGAAGTCCCCCACCCCCTCGGTGAGCTTCGAGATGAAGAAGAGGACCTTGCGCATGGGCACGTACTCGCCGAAGGGGACGAGGTGGACCTTGTCATACCGGCCAGTTGCAGTGCCCCCCGGGTCGAGGAGGTAGGCGCTGTTGAAGAACTCGGGCGCGGAGCCCTTTTCGGGAAAGCTGAAGGAGGGGCTGCCGGTGAGTATGTACGCGCCGGCGGTCCTCGCCGCGTCCTCGACCCTCCGTGAGTCCTCGGGTTCGGCCCCGAGGTAGAAGGGCACGGCCGTCTCTGGCCAGACGATGAGCCCGGCGCCCTCGGAAGCGGCCCTCCGGCTCAGGTCCGAATATATGCCGATGGTTTCGGCCCTCCGGGAGGGGTCCCACTTGACGGACTGGTCGATGGAGCCCTGGGCGACCCCCACGGTGAGCCCTTCCCAACCGCCCGCCCGCTCGTCCACCTCGCCTATCCTCATGAAACCATAGGCAATGGTCAAAGTCAACATGACCGCCACGGCGACGGCCTCCCCTACGGGCGCCGCGCCACGGCGGCCGGCGAGGAGGCGGCGGAGCCAGAGCGCGAGGACGGCGTTTACGGCCACGACGAGAAAGCTCACGCCCCAGACCCCGAAGACGTCGGCTATCTGGATGACCGGCAGGACCCGGGCCTGCGTATACCCCACGAGGGCCCATGGAAAGCCCGTGAACATGTGGGAGCGCAGGAGCTCGAGCGCCGTCCAGGCCGTGGGCGCGGCCAGAAGGCCGGCGACCCTCCCGCCCCGGCCCACGAGGGCGAGGAAGAGGCCGAAGGCGGCGGGGTAGAGGGCGAGAAAGGCCACGAGGAGGAGCATGATGGGCACGCTCAACGTAAGGCTTATCCCGCCGTAGAAGAACATGGAGTTGACGACCCAGTAAACGGTGCCGAGGAAGTATACGAAACCGAAGACAAAGGCCGAAAGGGCCCCCTGCCTCCAGGGCTGTCCGTCCAGGGCGGCGAGCAGGGGCACGAGGGCCACCCATGCCAGCCACCCGAGGCCGACGGGCGGGAAGGAGGCCGCGAGCAACACCCCGGCCAGGGCGGGTAGTATCAGCCTTCTGGTCATCTAAGCGGGTGAGGTGAGGGAGAAGATGTAGAAGAGCAGGAGCGTAAGGCCCGTGCCGAGCAGGGCGCCGAGAAATACCTCCATGCCCGTGTGTATGCGCCCTATGAGCCGCGAATGGCTCACCATTACGGCGAGAAGGAAGGAGAGGATGGCGATGAGGGGGTCGAGCGTAAGGAGCGTTATGGAGGTAAAGAGCGAGAAGGCCACGGCCGCGTGCCCGCTCGGCATCCCCCCGTGCAGCGGGGCGCCCTTGCCGAGCTTGGCCTTGAGGGCGACGACCGAGATGAGCACCAGCAGGAGCGCTATTACGGAGATGTGGCCCGCGAAGTCACGGGCGTCGCGGAGGAGGAGCCCGGCGGGCTCATAGAGGTACTTGGAAAAGATCATGTAGGACATTATGGCAACT
>JBHHVK010000260.1:0-2546 GCA_046754205.1 Thermodesulfobacteriota bacterium | reverse complement strand
CGGTGGCCGTCATGCCCGAGGCCGAAGAGGTCGAGGTGGACATAAAGCCCGACGACGTGCGGGTGGACACCTTCAGGGCCGGAGGCCACGGCGGCCAGAACGTGAACAAGGTGGAGACCGCCGTGAGGATAACCCACCTGCCCACGGGCATCGCCGTCTCCTGCCAGGACGAGAAGAGCCAGCACAAGAACCGCCAGAAGGCGATGAAGATCCTCATGGCCAGGCTCCTCGACAGGGAGATTCAGGCCCAGCAGTCCAGGATCGCCTCGGAGCGGAAGGCCCAGGTCGGCACCGGAGACAGGAGTGAGAAGATACGCACCTACAACTTCCCCCAGAACCGGGTCACCGACCACCGCGTCGGGCTTACGCTCCACAAGCTCGCCGAGATAATGGACGGAGACCTGACCGAGCTGACGGACCACATAATCGCATACTACCAGACCGAGGCCCTCAAGAGCGCCGAGGCGGGGGCGGCTTGAGACCTGCAGGGAGGCCCGCTTGAAAGAGGTTGCACTGAGCGCCCCCTGGCCCGAGCCCGCCGGGGCAAAGGACGTTGAGACAGGCATGGACAGGATTTCGATAGAAGGCGGCGACCGCCTCATAGGTACGGTCCTCGTAAGCGGGGCCAAGAACGCCGTATTGCCGCTCATGGCGGCATCTCTGCTGACCGAGGGCTGGACCACCATCACCAACGTCCCGAGGCTCCGGGACATCGAGACGTTCAAAAGGCTCCTGGTCCATCTCGGCGCCGAGGTGGACTACGACCCGGACGCCAGGGTCATGAGGATCAGGACCCGGGACGTATCGGTCCCCGAGGCGCCCTACGAGCTCGTAAAGACCATGCGCGCCTCGGTGCTCGTACTCGGCCCTCTCGCCGCGCGCTTCGGGCGCGCCCGGGTCTCCCTGCCCGGCGGTTGCGCCATCGGGGCCCGCCCCGTGGACCTTCACATAAAGGGCCTCGAGAAGATGGGGGCCGCGGTCGAGATAGAGCACGGCTACATAAACGTGGAGGCCCCGCGCCTTAACGGGGCGAGTATATACCTCGACACACCCTCTGTAACCGGCACGGAAAACCTCATGCTCGCCGCCGTCTTCGCCGAGGGGACGACGGTCATAGAAAACGCCGCCCTCGAGCCCGAGGTCGCCTTCCTCGCCGAGACCCTGATACGGATGGGCGCGCGCATCACCGGGGCCGGCACGGACAACCTGACCGTCGAGGGCGTAAAGGAACTGAGGCCCGTGGAGGTCCGCGTCATGCCGGACCGCATCGAGGCGGGCACCTTCATGATAGCCTCGGCGATGACCCGGGGCAACGTGCTCGTAAAGGACTGTCCGCTCGGCTCCCTCGATGCCCTGGTGGTAAAGCTCAGGGATACGGGCGCCGAGGTTCACCCCGAGGAAGGCGGCGTGAGGGTCGTCGGCGACTGGCCGGTAAGGAGCGTGGACATAAAGACGGGGCCGCACCCGGGCTTTCCCACGGACATGCAGGCCCAGATGATGGCCATGATGTCCATAGCCGGCGGCCTTTCGGTCATAACCGAAAACGTCTTCGAAAACAGGTTCATGCACGTGGGCGAACTCAAGCGCATGGGCGCCGACATATCGGTGGACGGCAGGACGGCCGTCGTGCGCGGCGTGGCGGGCCTCAGCGGAGCCCCGCTCATGGCCACCGACCTGAGGGCGTCGGCATCGCTCGTGCTCGCCGGGCTCGTGGCCGACGGCACGACCGAGATATCGAGGATATACCACCTCGACCGCGGCTACGAGCACATAGAGGAAAAGCTCGAAAGGCTCGGGGCGAGGATAAAGAGGGTAAAGGAAGGTTGACTATGACCGGCAACATGGACGACGTCATTACGATCGCGCTGCCCAAGGGGAGGATACTCAAGGAGACGATGGGCATATTCAAGGCCGCCGGGGTGGACGCGAGCGACGTCACCCCCGACGACCGCCGGCTCATCTTCGAAAACCTTGAACAAAAGCTCAGGTTTATGATATTAAGGAACCAGGACGTGCCCACCTACGTGGAGCACGGCGCCGCCGACATGGGGATAGCGGGCAGGGACGTCCTCCGCGAGCAGGACAAGGACCTCTACGAGCCCCTTGACCTGGGCATAGGGGCCTGCCGCATGGTAGTGGCCGAGCCCCGCGTGCTCGGGGAGTCCGACGACCCGAAGCGCTGGACCCATTTGAGGGTCGCCACCAAGTACCCCAACATAACTCTCAACCACTTCCTCAAAAAGGGAATACAGGTAGAGATAATAAAGCTCTACGGCTCCATCGAGCTCGCCCCGCTTCTCGGCCTCTCCGAGAGGATAGTCGACCTGGTGCAGACCGGCGAAACGCTCCGCAAAAACGGCCTGGTCGAGGTGGAGACGATGATGGACGTTACGAGCAAGCTCGTATGCAACCGCGCGAGCCTCAAGACCAAGCCCAGGAGGGTGAAGGAACTGGTCGACAGGCTCGCCCGCGCCGTGGCCGAGACGGTCAGAAAATAATCCATCCAGACCCGCACGGCCGCGACTGAAAGAACGCGGCCTTTTTTT
>JBHHVK010000259.1:0-2548 GCA_046754205.1 Thermodesulfobacteriota bacterium | reverse complement strand
CCGCGCAAACGGAGCAGGAGGCGGCGTCCCTCAGGGGCCAGGGCCGGCGCTCAGGGAGAAGAAGGCAAGGGGAACGCCAGGGGTGGCCGGAGGGCCGGGGGGGCCGGGGGGGCCGGTGGGGCCAAGACTGAACGGAAGGCAAGCGAAACCGGCGGGGCGAAGGAAGGGGCGAAGGGCCGCAGGTCAGCGGGGGGCCAGGCGGGCCAGGGGAGCAGGCGGCCGCGCGGGGGAGAGCGGGGCAGGGCCCAGAGGACACACCCGGGAAGAAAACGCGTCGAGAGGACGGGGCCGACGAGAAGCGAGCTCGAAAAGAAGGTCGAACGGATGACCGCGGCCGCCATGGGCAAGCTCAAGACGCCCTCGGAGAGCGCGGCCGCCGGCAAGAAACCCGAACCAGGGGGCAAGGGAGAGGGCGTCCTCAAGAAGGTGCTCAAGGCCTTCTGGAAAAAGTAGCCCCGGGGACGCCGCGCCGCCTGTACTGAAGGACACAGGCCGGCGGCGCCTCTCACACTATCCTCCCCTTCACCACGCTTACGGCCTTCTCTATGGAGCGGCCGCCGAAGTAGAAGACGATGACCGTCTGCATGACGTCCCTGTGTATCTCGGTGAGCGGGATGACGGCGAAGCCGAGGTACGGGGCCAGCACCGTCCAGGCGAAAATCCCCAACATGATAAAAGACCAGAGGGGCCGGTGGGTGACGGTCAGGACCTTCGTCCAAGCGGGCGCGCCCTCGGACTCCTTGGCGGCGAGTTTTCGCGCGCTGTCCACGTCGGCGGTAACCAGCTTTGCTTCCTCCATGCCGATTTTGCGGGCCTCGAGGATTGCCTTTTCACGCTCGGCCTCGCTCATGGCCTCGGGGAGGAAGCGGCCCACGAGCCTGTCCACCACCTTGCCTATGCTCGACTCTATGATGTCTCCTATTACCGGCGTCATAGACCCAACTCCTTAAAGCGGCTCTCCACCTCGAAGACGGCCTTTTCCACGTCACGGCCGAGCCTGGAAGAGGCGAGGATCACGGCGAGACCGTTTCTGGCTACGTGCGAGAGATGAAGCCGGACGTCGATGGGGAGCCCCCTTATCTTCCGGGCCGCCTCGGCTTCGTCATAGAGCGCCATATTCCCCCCTGTAGCCCCTGTACGACGACCCGTCGTAGAGGAGCGCCTCGCCATTCGGCCGCCGGGGCCTTACGAGCGAGGCGTGTATCCACGTCCTGTTGCCCTTTACCTCCAGTATCATCTGGCCGAAGGGGAGCCCGCTCTCGGCGACTATCCAGTGGTAGACCTTCTTTATATCCGCCCTGACAGGGACTATGTCGGCCGCCTCGCCGCGACGGTGTTGGCTACCGGGACTCCCCCCGACGCGCTCGTTCACCGCGCGGCTCCTGAACCCGCTGGTGACCCGGAGCGGGCCCCACGCGTCGCGGACGGGTTGGAGGAGGTAGCTGGCGAGGTACATGAGCTTTTCGGTCTCCCTCGCGCCGGGGGCGTTGGCCAGGCCGGTATCCGTGACCGTTAGCTCTTCGATGGTGAAGTCTTTTGAGAGTATCATAACCTACCCTTGATTATCTGAAGGTCAGGTGACCTATGGTCCAGAGATAGACGTCCTTCAATATCCACACGACGAGGGCGCCGATAAGCCAGAGGAAGACCTTGACCGAGCCTTTCTTGGTCCTGAGAATGCTCTTTATCTCCTCCTGCTCCTCTGTCGAGAGCGTGCAGACCCCGCACCTCGACTCCAGCTTATCCGCCAGCTGCTCCGCAATTCTGTCTATGTCCTGTTCGCTCATCCGGACCTCCGTCTACCGCCTCGTAAGTCCCCTTATCTTCATCCCCGCCGGGAGCCTGACGCCCCCGCACGGGGTAAGGGAGCCGGTGGTGTCGACCTTGAAGTTTTCCATTATGTACCCGGCGCGGTCGCTTCTCACTATCACGGGCCTGCCGCTTGCCGGGTCCGTTTCCACCGTCGAAGAGCAGGCCGAGTCTATCTCCATGGCCGTAAGGGTGTCGATGTTCACCCGCGCCTGTTCCCACCCCTCGGGCGCTCCCTTCATGGAAAATAGCGGCGAGGCCTCCTGCGCCGGCAGAGTATCCGCACAGTAGCACGCCTTTATCTCCCCCTCCCGGTCGTGAAGCGTTTCGATATACAAGGTTGACCTCCTGACTCTTTTTTGGTTAGCCGGCCCACGCCCCGCCCCCCCCCGGCTCAATCCGTGTGGTAGTCCCAGTTAAGTCCGGCGGTCGCGGTTGTGGTCTCGCCGTTGTAAAGGGCTATGCCGTTCTGCCACGTGGAAAAAGGACCCTGGAGCGACAGGTGCATCCGGCCGCTGGACGCGTTGGTGTAGCTCTGGTAGATATGGGCGTAGCGGTTCAGGGTTATCTGAACCTGGACACCTGAGGGGACCGAGCCCGTCCATGACCCCTGGGCCATCTTGAGCTTGGCGAGGGTGACGCCTCCGGCGGCCAGCTTGGCCGTGACCACCGTGCCGTCGGCGAGGACCACGCTCTTGCTGTTCACCCCGTCGTGGTCATGGTCCTGGGCGGGGGTATA
>JBHHVK010000258.1:0-2548 GCA_046754205.1 Thermodesulfobacteriota bacterium | reverse complement strand
GCCTACAACACCGTGGTGCCCCCGAGCGGCAAGGTCCTCTCCGGCGGCGTGGACTCCAACGCCCTGCACAAACCCAAGCGTTTCTTCGGCGCCGCGCGCAACATCGAGGAGGGCGGCTCGCTCACCATCATAGCCACCGCCCTCATAGACACCGGCTCGCGGATGGACGAGGTCATCTTCGAAGAGTTCAAGGGCACGGGCAACATGGAGATAGTCCTCGACAGGAAACTCTCCGAACGCCGCATATTCCCCGCCATCGACCTCAACAGGTCGGGCACGAGGAAAGAGGACCTGCTCCTTAGCAAGGAAGAGCTCAACAGGATATGGATACTCCGCAAGGTGCTCCAGCCGCTTAACCCCGTCGAGGGCATGGAGTTCCTCCTCGACAAGATGAGCAGCGCCGAATCCAACAAGGACTTCCTCCAGTCCATGGGCAAGTAAGGGCCGGGGGCTGACCGGTCCGGGCGGGGGGCGAGAGGGCAATGGGGGCGCGGGGTAATGGGGCCGAGGGGGGGGTACCGGGGGGCGCGGACGATGACCGGGCCGCGTGGGCGGCAACCACCGCCCTTTTCCGTCCTTTGCCGTCTTCTCATTATCTTATCGACCTTTTCCCGGTCAGGGCGCCGGAAGACCCCTTCCCCACGGACGCTCAGCTCACGGGAGACCTCAGTACGGGTCACGCTCCGGACGGCCCAGGGGCGGCCCTTCGAACACGCAAATATTTCCTTGCACTTCCGGAGTCTTACTGATATTATAAAAGTTTGTGGGCCATTACCTCCATGCAAAGGGGCGTCTGCCGGCGCCTGCGGGGGGACCACGGCCCGCTTCGGGCAGCAGCCTAAGGGGCCTGCTGCCTTTTTGGCTCTTTTCGCCTGACGGCCCTGAACGAAAAAACACAGTCACCGGAGGTCTTCGATAATGAAGGAAGAGATCCACCCCGGCTACACGACGGCCAGGATACACTGCGTCTGCGGCAACGTCGCGGAGACGCGCTCCACCAAGAAGGACATATCCGTTGAGATATGCTCCAACTGCCACCCCTTTTACACGGGTACGCAGAAGCTCGTCGACACGGCCGGGAAGATAGAGAAGTTCAAGAACAGGTACGGAAACAGGCGTTAACGACCCCAGCAGGAGCCCTGTGAAGGTCACCCTCCTAAACTTCACGCCCGAGCCCCAGAAGACCGTCTGCCTCGCGGCGAGGCTCTGCTACAGCGACGCGGCCATCTCTGAGCTCGAAGAGAAGGTAAAGGGCATCGACGAGGAGAAGTTTCTCGGCAAGATCCTCGGCCTCGGGCACACCTCCGTCCTTGAGCACGCCTCCTTTACCTTCGGTGTCGACGGCATCTCGCGGGCGACCTCCCACCAGCTCGTGCGCCACCGCGTAGCGAGCTACTCTCAGCAGTCCCAGAGGTACGTCAAGGCCACGCGGCCCGAGTACGTCACCCCGGAGACCATAGCCGCGGACCCGGAGAGGAAGAGACGCTTCGAAGAGGCCGTCTCCGCCATATACTCCCTCTACAGCGAGCTTACGGACCAGGGTGTGCCCGCGGAGGACGCCAGGTACCTCCTGCCGAACGCGGCGTGCACCAAGATAATAATAACCATGAACGCCAGGGAGCTCCTCCATTTCTTCCGCCTCAGGTGCTGCGAGCGCGCCCAGTGGGAGATACGCGACATGGCCACCCGCATGCTCGCGCTCGTAAAGCGCGAGGCCCCCTTCATATTCGCCGACTCTGGCCCCGGCTGCGTGGAGGGCGCCTGCACCGAGGGCGAAATGACCTGCGGCCGTCCCCGGGAGATCAGGGCGAAGTTCAAGGCCCTTTAGCCCCCCGCCTCCGGGCGGCCCCGCCTCGGTCCGCCTCCGCCGGCCGGGAAGACCATTTTAAGAGATGATACAGGACCGTCTTAAGGACATTGAAAAGAGATACGAGGAGCTCTCCCGGCTCATGGCCGACCCCGAGGTCCTCGGCGACCAGGCGAGATACCGGGACTGCGCCCGCGAGCGCTCCTCGCTCGAGGGGCTCGTCGAGGCATCGAGGGAGCTCGAAAGCCTCGACGCCGAAATGACCGAATACAAGAATATCCTCGAGGGCAAGGACGCGGAGCTCCGGGAGCTCGCCAAGGATGAGCTCCCCGGCCTTCAAAAGAGGCGCGAGGAGCTCATCGGCGAGATAAGGATAATGCTCCTGCCCAAGGACCCCAACGACGAAAAGAACGTCATCCTCGAGATAAGGGGCGGGACGGGCGGCGAGGAGTCCGCGCTCTTCGCTTCAGAGCTCTTCAGGATGTACCAGCGCTACGCCGAGAGGATGAAGTGGCGCGTGGACGTGCTCTCGAGCAGCCTCAGCGGGACCGGCGGGCTCAAGGAGGTGATAGCCACCGTCGAGGGCCGGGGGGCCTACTCGCGGCTCAAGTACGAAAGCGGGGTCCACAGGGTCCAGCGCGTGCCCGAGACCGAGGCCTCCGGAAGGATACACACCTCCACGGCGACGGTGGCCGTCATGCCCGAGGCCGAAGAGGTCGAGGTGGACATAAAGCCCGACGA
>JBHHVK010000257.1:0-2578 GCA_046754205.1 Thermodesulfobacteriota bacterium | reverse complement strand
TTAAAGAGCGAAGAGAGGCTGAAGGCGAGCGTCCACGAGGCGATGTAGGTGTAGTATATGAGTATCACCAGGGGCAGGAATATCCCCAGTATGCCGATGTACTTTGCGGCCCTGTTCTTCCAGAGGGCGTCGAAGACGGCCGGGGCGGTGCCGTGGCCTATCGTCCCGCCGTAGCGGCCTATGCCCCACTCCACCCACATCAGCGGTATGCCGAGGATGAGGAAGGATATGAAGTAGGGGATCATGAAGGCCCCTCCCCCGTTCTCGGCGGCCTGGACCGGGAAGCGCAGGAAGTTGCCGAGCCCGATGGCGTTTCCGGCCATGGCGAGGATGAGACCTATGCGCGAACCCCACTGCTCTCTCTGCTCCATCTCCACCCCGTTACCCTGAGCCTGACCGGCGAAAAGGCCCCCCCCGGAGGCGGGCCCGTCCTCGTGCAGGCTATTTCTTATAATAGACCGGTGGACGTGTCAAATCATTTGTCCCGGGCAGGGGCGTCCGGCCCCATCCGTTCAATGACCACCACGGCGGCGGCGAGCCCCCGGGAGTAGGCGATGCTCAGGTGAGTCCTTCGGCCGGCGGCAAACCCCCGGGCCGCGCGGTGGAGCTCGATGACGGGCCGGCCCCCCTCCCCCCCCTTGCCGGTCCTTACGACCTCGACGTCCTTCCAGGAGAGGACCCGGCCGAGCCCTGTGCCGAGGGCCTTGGCAAAGGCCTCCTTGGCGGCGAAGCGGCCCGCGAGGTGGCGCTGCGGGGACGACCTCGAAAAGGCGTACGAAAGCTCCCGGTCCGTAAAGACCCTGGCGAGGAAACGGGGGCTCCCCGCGGCCTTTGCCATCCTCTCTATGGAGACGAGGTCGATGCCGGTCGCCACGGCCGGGCCGTACTTATCGTCATGGTAAATAGTCATCGTCCTGCAATCAGCAGCGCGGCGAGCGCCTTCGGCCTCCCGGGACAAGACCGAGAGAGCGGCAACCGAAAAACCTTGAGGCACAGGGCACGTTCTAAAAATTGCCGCGCGGCGGAGCGCCCGCGCGGCGGAGCGCTCAGTCCTTGAGGACGAGGTCCGCGGCGGAGAGGCCGTAGTCCCTGAACCACCCCTTCACCTCGCCCGGGGCCACGCGGCGGAGCCTTTTATTTTTCCTCCTCCTGGAGAGCATCCGGGGCAGGCCCCGCGCGGCGCTCAGGTACGCCTTTACGAGGACGGCCGCGAGGCGGGGGGCGGAAAAGTCCTCCACGAACCTTCCCCCGGCGCCCCTGCCCGCGACGAGGCCGTAGACCTGGACGGCGTACCTCCAGGAGGTATAAAGAGGCAGAAGGAGGAGGTAGCTGGCGGGGAGGTTCTTTACCGCCACCCAGAGGTGGTTTCTCTCCACGAGGAAGGCCTTCATGGGCGTGTACCTGCCGCCCGTGGCCGAGTAGTGGTGGTAGACCACGGCCCGGGGCACGCTCGCGGCCTTCCAGCCGGCGAGCCTCGCGCGCATCCCGAGGTCGGTGTCCTCGCAGTAGGCGAAAAAGTCCTCGTCAAAGCCGCCGACCTCTTCGAGCATCGCGCGCCTGTAGACCCCGGCGCAGGCGCTGGGGATGAAGGCGTCGGTGTCGTCGTCGAACTGGCCGCGGTCGCGCTCGCCCCGCCCCCTGCCCTTGGCGAGCCCGTCGGGATAGACGAGGAGGCCGCCCACGGAGTCTATCTCGTAGCGCTTCTCCATGGAGAGTATCTTGGGGGCCCACATGCCGACGTCATCGGGTGACGCCTTCAGGGCCCCGAGGAGCTCGGTGAAGAAATTTTCGTCGAGCTCGGTGTCGTTATTGAGGGTCAGGACGAAGTCGCCGGTCGAGGCCGCAATCCCCTTGTTGTTGGCCCTGGCAAAGCCGGTGTTTTCGCTGTTCTCGATGACCCTGGCCCGGGGGTGGTGTTTTTTTACGAACTCGACGGAGCCGTCCGTCGAGCCGTTGTCCACGACGACGACCTCGACCTTCCCGCCCCCCGGCCCGAGGACCGTATCGAGGCACCGGGCGAGCAGCTCCCTGCCGTTCCAGTTGACAATTACCACGCTTATCATAATGTCCCGGCGTCCAGGAGCTTGCCGGCCCGGCCGTCAGGTCCCAAGGCGCCAGTCGAGTGTCAGCTCTATCCCCTCGGCGAGGCTTACCTCGGGGGACCAGCCGAGGCCGCTGCGGGCCTTCTCCACCTTGAGGCAGCTCCTTTTGAGGTCGCCGGGCCTGACCGCGCCCGAGGCGGGCTCCCTTATCTCCGGCGGGATGTCGGAGACCCTCCCGGCTACGGCGTCATAGACCGTGTTGAAGAGGTCGAGTGTGTGGGTGGCCACGCAGGTCCCGATGTTAAAGGCCTCGCCGCTCCCCCCCGTAAGGGCAAGGAGGTTGGCGGCCACCACGTCGCCCACGAAGCAGTAGTCCCTGGTCATCCCCCTGGGCTCGTCGGGGTAATGGTAGACCGTGGACGGCTTTCCGGCGATGAGCCTGTCCATGAAGATAGCCACCACCCCGGCCTCGCCGTGGGGTATCTGCCTGGGGCCGTACACGTTGGCGTAGCGGAGCACGGTATAGTCGAGCCCGT
>JBHHVK010000256.1:0-2596 GCA_046754205.1 Thermodesulfobacteriota bacterium | reverse complement strand
TTCTTCCAGAAGTCCCTGCCGCTTCTGTGGTTCGACTTCGGCAGGTCCGACCGCAACAACATCGACATCGGGGCCGAGATAAAAAAGAGGATGTGGCCGAGCCTCGCCATCGGCGTGCCCACCTTCTCCATGGGCATAGTCGTCTATCTATTTCTGGCGATGATGCTCGCCTACTACCGGGGGACGTACCTCGACGGCTGGGGGCTGGTGGTGGCCGTGGTGATGATGAGCATATCGAGCCTCTTCTACATCATAGGCGGCCAGTACCTCCTGGGCAAGCTACTGCGGCTGTTTCCGATCTCCGGATATGACACGGGCGCATACTCCTTGAAATTCCTCGTCATGCCCGTGGTCATCGGGGTCGTGGCCACCATAGGTGTGAACGTCAGGTTCTACCGCACGGTCTTTCTCGAGGAGATAGCCCAGGACTACATACGCACGGCCCGGGCCAAGGGGCTCTCCGAGGGGGTGGTCCTCTTCAAGCACGCGCTCAAGAACGCCATGATCCCGGTGCTCACCAACGTGGTCGTCTCCATCCCCTTTCTCTTCTACGGGGCGCTCATACTCGAGAGTTTCTTCAGCATACCGGGGCTCGGCTCCTTCACCATAGACGCCATACAGTCGCAGGACTTCGCCATAGTAAGGTCCATGGTATACCTCGGCTCCATACTCTACATAGCCGGGCTCATACTCACGGACATAAGCTACACCCTCGTCGACCCGAGGGTGAGGCTCGAGTAGGGGGTATCCGAGTGCCCGTCATATTCGCATCCGACTTCATCGTCTTCTTCCTCGCCGGCATGGCCGTCTGGTTCGCAGCGGGAGCCGCCAGGGACGGCGAGACCAGAAAGGCCTGGCTGGAGCTCAGGCGCAGGAAGCTCGCCATGGCCGCGATGGCCGCCATCGCCCTCTACGGGCTCGTGGCGCTGGCCGACAGCGTGCGCTGGAAGGACCCGGTGGCCGACGGAAAGGGCGAGGCCGCAAGGACCTCCGACGGGGGGGCCATCTACTCGGCCCAGGCGCTCTCCATACTCGACAGGGTCTTCGAGGGGACGAGAACGCGCCAGGAGAAGACCTACTCGGCCCCCTTCGCCTCCACCCTCTTTACGAAGGAGACCGTCGAGAGGCCCGACGGTACGGTCGTAAGGGACTTTCCGCCGCTCAGATACCCCGGCACCCACATACTCGGCACGGACAAGGTGGGCGGGGACGTCTTCCTCTCGGCCCTGAAGGGCATCCGCACCGGCATAGTGATAGGCGCGGGGGCCACGCTCGTGACGGTCCCCTTCGCCATATTCTTCGGCGTCATAGCCGGCTTTTTCGGCGGCCTCGTCGACGACGTGGTCCAGTACGTCTACACCACCCTCGCCTCCATACCGGGCGTGCTCCTCATAGTAGCCTTCATGCTCCTCTTCGGCTCCAAGGGCTACCAGGGGGGGCTCGTTACGGAGAATATAACGCGGCTCAGGTTCTTCGTCGTCAACGAGCGGCTATTCTGGCTCTGCCTCATCCTGGGGATAACCTCCTGGACGGACCTGTGCAGGCTCATACGCGGGGAGACCCTGAAGCTCCGGGAGCTGGAGTACGTCCAGGCGGCGCGGGCCTTCGGGGTGGCGCGCATGAAGATAGTCTACAGGCACATCGTCCCCAACGTGATGCACCTGGTGCTCATAACCTTCGTCCTCCAGTTCTCGGGGCTCGTGCTCGCCGAGGCGGTGCTCTCCTACATCGGCATAGGCGTGGGGCCGGAGACGGGGAGCTGGGGGAACATGATCAACACGGCCAGGCTCGAGCTCTCCCGCGAGCCCATAGTCTGGTGGAACCTCCTCGGGGCCTTTGTCTTCATGTTCGGCCTGGTCCTGCCGGCGAACATCTTCGGCGACGCGGTCAGGGACGTGCTCGACCCGAGGCTCAGGTACAGGGAATAGGACGATGAGCGAGCTTACTGCCCCGGTGATAGAGGTCCGCGGCCTCAAGACCCACTTCAAGACCCGCGGCGGCGTGGCGCGCGCCGTAGACGGGGTTTCCTTCGAGATACCGGCGGGGGCGACCTACGCCCTGGTGGGAGAGTCCGGCTGCGGCAAGTCCGTAACGGCCCTCTCCATAATCCAGCTCGTCCCCGAGCCGGCCGGGTATGTCGCCGGGGGCGAGATACTCCTGAAGGGCCGGGACATAATACCGCTCGCGGAGCGGGAAAAGAGGGCCATCCGGGGCAACGCCATCTCCATGATATTCCAGGAGCCGATGACCTCGCTCAACCCGGTCTTCACCTGCGGCTCTCAGGTGGTGGAGACGATAAGCCTCCACCAGGGCAAATCCTACGCCGAGGCGAGGGAGCTTGCCATCGAGATGTTCTCCCGCGTGGGCCTTCCCCGGCCCGAGGGCGTCTTCGACGACTACCCGCACAGGCTCTCCGGCGGGATGCGCCAGCGCGTGATGATAGCCATGGCGCTCGCCTGCCGCCCCGAGCTGCTCATAGCCGACGAGCCGACCACGGCCCTCGACGTCACCATCCAGGCCCAGATAATAGACCTCCTGGGAGAGCTCAGAAGCGAGCTCGGCACGGCGGTGCTCCTCATAACCCACAACATGGCGC
>JBHHVK010000255.1:0-2599 GCA_046754205.1 Thermodesulfobacteriota bacterium | reverse complement strand
CGTCTTCGCGCCTTACGGCGTAGCCGTCCATGGCGGAGTTGTCCCAGGGGGGGTTGGCGCGCGGGGCCTTTATCTCCTCGGCCACCACCCGGCCGAGGGCGGAGGATATGTCCACCGTCTCACGGCCCAGGGGGCCTGTCTCGTCGAGTATTATGTCAAGGGCTTCAGTGACGGATATCATCTCGAACCTTATGCTCCGGTTTGCCGCGGAGAAGCGGTCGTCCCCTCCGGCGGGGTAGGGGACACGGATGCGGCCGCGCGTCAGGCCCGGACCGGCACCACTATGAGGTTACCCGGGTAGATGAGCCTGGGGTTTTTTATCTCGTTCAGGTAGAGTATCTGCTCGACTGGGGCGCCGTACTTTCTCGCTATCTTGAGTATCGTATCCCCACGTCTCACCCTGTGCCTGCGGAATACGAGCCTCTTGCCCGGCGGCACGAGGGCTATGTTCTTCCTGAAGGTCCGGGCCGTGCCCGTGGGGAGCTTTATCTCGTAGCCGGGGTAGCTCGGGGGGGTGAACCACCGATTGAGCTCGGGGTTGAGCTTTTTTATGTCCTCCACCGCCACGCCCGCCGCGCCGGCCACGATGTGGAGGTCCGTGGGCTGGGTGACCGGGGCCCTGTCATAGGAGACTTCGTCGTGGTAGTCGAGCCCGGCGAAGCCGTAGCCTGCCGGGTCCTTGGCTATGAGCATGGCCGCAAGGTACTTGGGCACGTAGTTCCGGGTCTCCCTTCCGAGCGGCCTCTTGTATTTGGAGAGGACCCAGAAGTCCCTGGACCCGTGCCTGGCCACCGCCCGTTTTATCCTCCCCTCGCCGGTGTTGTAGCCGGCGGCGGCGAGGTACCAGGAACCGAACTGGTTGTAGAGTTTCTTCAGATACCGGGCCGCCGCGCGGGTGGCCTTCTCCGGGTCCCTTCTCTCGTCTATCCACCAGTCCACCCTGAGCCCGTACCTCCGGGCCGTGGGGGCGATGAACTGCCACATGCCGACGGCCCCGGCCCTGGACCTGGCGTTGGGGTTCATGCCGCTCTCGATGAGCGCGATGTAGAAGAGGTCCTCGGGGACCCCCTCCTCGCGCAGTATGGACTTTACGAGGTTCATGTACCCCTGGGTCCTGGCGAGCCACTTCTCGAAATGGGGCCTGCCGGCGGTCTGGAAGTACTTTATGAAGCTCTCGACGTTCTCGTTTATGACGACCGGAACCCGGGGCAGGGTGTCCGTATCGGTGTATTCCGTGTTTTCCGTGTAGTCGGCGAAGTAGGGGAGGTAGGGGCGCATGGCGCCTGTGGTGTCGTCGCATGAGGTGGGGACGAAGACCCTCTCGTCGAGGACCGGCATCCCCCACGCCGGGGCCGGCAGAGGGGCCGGTACTTTCCGCGCGCCCACGAGGGCCAGGGCGCCGGAGAGGTCGAGCCCGCCGCCCCGGGGGCTGTCCATGCCGCCCACGGGCCCTTGCAGGGCGGTGCCGCAGGCCGCGGTCAGCAAGGCGAGGGCGGCCGAGAAAAAAAACATCCCGATGTTTTTTCTCAACTCAGGGACTTCCTTTCAGGGGGTGTCAGTGGGTCTTCTGGGGGATGGCCCCGGCGAGCTCGAGTTTGCGGTATTTTTCCTTGACGTCCTCGGCGGTGTTCTTCGCGGCTATCTCGACCCTCTTGCCCGCTTTCGTCAGCGCCTGGGTGTAGTCGATGAAGTACTGGTTCTTCTTCGACCACTTCTTGATGAGGTTCCTGCCGTAGGTCTTGAGCGATACGTTGAAGAGGTCGAAGCGGGCCGCCCTCTTGGCTATCTGCCAGACGGAGTAGAACTCCTTGGTGGCCCTTATGGTGTTGGACTGGAGCTCGTAGAAGGTCATCTGCTTCGGCTCGAAGACGACGTGGTGCGCGTCGTAGAGGGACCAGTCCTTGGATATTATCCTCCCCTGGCTGTCGAGGTCACGGTAGGTCTGGGTGCCGGGCAGGGGGGTGAGTATCAGGAACTGTATCGTCTCGAGGTCGTTCCTTTTGGCGAAGCGCACGGTCTCGTCTATCGTCTCTATGGTGTCCATGTCAGAGCCCAGGACGAACATGCCGTGGATCCTTATGCCGTACTTGTGGAGCGTCTTTATGCAGTTCTCTATGTCCTCGACGGACTGCTCCTTGTTGTAGGCCTCGAGGGTCCCGGGGTTTATGGACTCGAGACCTATGTAGACGGTGTGGCAGCCCGACTCCTTCATCAGCTCGAGAAGCTCGGGGTCCTTGGCGACCTCGACCCTCACCTGGGCGGTCCAGTGGGGGGTGAGCTTGGTCTCTATCATGGCCCGCAGGAGCTCCTTGGTGCGCCTCTTGTGGGCGATGAAGTTGTCGTCGTAGAAGAACACCCAGTTGCCCCCGAGGTCCTTTACCTGCGCGAGCTCATCGAGGACCTTCTCCTTGGACCTGAACCTGTACTTGCGGCCGAACATGGAGGTGACAGAGCAGAAGCTGCAGTCGTAGGGGCAGCCCCGTGAGGTCATGATCGGCGCTATGGTGAACTTCTTGAGCCCCTTTTCCGTGCCGAAGTTGTGGAGTATGGAGTAGTCCGGGCAGGGCAGGACGTCGAGGTCCTTGCAGAGCTGGGGCGT
>JBHHVK010000254.1:0-2615 GCA_046754205.1 Thermodesulfobacteriota bacterium | reverse complement strand
CGGGTGAGGGCTCTGCAACCGGTCCGTGGGACTGGTACAGCGTGAGATCGAGGCCATGGGCATCCCCACGGTGAGCATATCGATAGTAAGAAAGTTCACCGAGGAGACGAAGGCCCCGAGGGCGGTCTTCGTCAAATGGCCGATGGGGCACCCCCTCGGGGAGCCGGGCCGCACCGATCAGCAGACCAGGGTCCTCAAAGCCGCCTTCCGGGCCCTCGTCGAGATAACCGTGCCGGGCACCATCGTGGACCTCCCCTACAGGTGGCGGAGATACGAGGACCTCGAAAGGGATTTTACCATCCCCCGGTAAGGTCCGCCCCCGGCGGGCCGCAGCGGCGGCGGGGCGGCGGGGCGGGGGGGCGGTAAAAAAGAAATATAAAAAAGGGGAGCGTGAAGTACGCTCCCCTTTGTCCTGTCGGTTTTCCCGTCCCTTACAGGAAGGCCACGGCCCCCACGACGGTTACCATCAGAACGGCTATGGCTATGATGTCGACGGTGAAGGTGTCTATCTTCTTCATGTCCTTTAACCTCCTTTTTGTCTTCCAGGACCTCTTCTCTTACGCCCCTCTACGCAGACATCTTAACAAAGGGGTGTTAAAGGAGGATTAGAGGCAAAAAAAATCCATGGCGCCGTCGGGCCGCCGTCAGGAAAAGAGGGGCGCGGGAGGTCTCCCGCGCCCCTCTTTTTATTCCATTCCAGCGCCCCTTCAGGCCGATATCGGGGGCCTTTTCTACTCCTTCGTCCCCTTGAACTCGTGGATGAGCATCCCCTTCCGGGGCTCGGACTGCGGGTGGGAATGGCACCTGTTGCAGTCGGCGAGCTTGAAGGCCGTCTTCCCGTGGCAGTACCCGCACTCGGCCCCGTCGGTGCCCATCTCGCTCATGCGGGCCGTGTTGGCGCCGAGCTCTGCCTTGAATATCATGGGGTGGCAGTGTACGCAGAGCATCCGCGGCGTGTGCTTGGCGTGGTCGAAGACCGCGTCCTTTATGAAGCTCAGGCTAGAGGGGAAAAGTATCTTCGTATCCCTCTTCTTCGTGGCCGGAGCTATCCCGTCGAGCCTGGAGACCGACTTGTAGACGCCGAGCTTGTTGAGCTTGCCCCAGTCCACGAAGTTGAACCTGTCCACCGGTATCTTTCCGTCGGGAAGTTTTTCGGGGTGCCACTCGACGCCGATCCTCCCGGCGGCCTTCTTTATCATCTCCATGTCCACGTAGTCCACGTCGCGGAACTTCTTCTCCCCGGGGGTGTTCACCACGTGGCACTTCTTGCAGTTGGTCTTGGGCGCGAAGGCTATCTTGCCGTTGTGGCACCTGCCGCAGAGCTTGCCTTCGAGTATCTTCTTCTTGTTTATGGCGTTGGCCCCCCTCTTGGGTATGAATATCCCCGTGTGGCATATCCGGCACTCGAAGAATATCTGGTGCATCCAGTGGGGGTAGAGGACATAGGGCAGGCCCTCGGCGTCCATCTTCTCCTTGTTCTCCTTCATGACCCAGTTGCCGAGCACCAGCTCGTAGGCCTTCCACTTCTTGATCTCGGCCTGACGCGCCTGCTCCTTTTTTAGCTCTCTTATCTGCACGGCCTCGGCCCTGGCGAGCGGGGCCTCGTCCTTGTTCCATTCCTTGTGTATGGAGGCCATGGTCACGGCGAGGTCTATGAGGTGCATCCTCTCGGGGTAGGTCAGCTCCGGGTCCGCGGCCTCCTTGAGTATGCCGTCTACCTCCGGTCCTACCTTGGAGGCGTTGCGCTTTATGAGGAACTCGAGGGCCTTGAAGGCGTTCTTCTCGTAGCTCTCCTTGAAGTCGCGCCTGAACTTGCTCACCTCGGCGGCCGCGCCGGGCACGGCGGCAAGGGTGAGCGCGAAGACCAGCAGGCAGAGGACGAGGACGGCGGGAGATCGTTTTATGGTCATGCGTATACCTCGCGGAGCGGTTTTTAATATCCTCGGGGATTGTCCGATATTCTATAGTATGGCAGCCCCCTTGGCAAGGGGTCTTTTTCCGGTCCCCGCCGCGGGGCTTCGCCACGCTCTGTGGACAGGCCGGGGTTTTTATTGTATAAGAATCTACCATAAATAAAGACAACGGGAAAGCGGATACAATGGCCCAGAGTAAAAAACCCCAGGGCAAAAAGCCGAAGGTGACCGTCGTCGTTCCGGTCTACAATGAAAAGGCCTTCATCGAGGAGGCCGCGGCGAGGGTGGTGGCCACGGGGGTCCCGACCGAGCTGATAGTCGTGGACGACCGCTCCACCGACGGGACCGCGGAGGAGCTCGACCGCATAAAGCGGGAGTGGCCCCACAGGGGCTGCAAACTGAAACTCCTCCGCCACGAAAGGAACATGGGAAAGGGCGCGGCCTTGAGGACCGGCTTTGCCGAGGTCACAGGGGACGTGGTCATCATACAGGACGCAGACCTCGAGTACGACCCCGGGGACTACGGAAAGCTGCTTGAGCCCATACTCGACGGCAGGGCCGACGTCGTCTACGGCTCTCGCTTCCTCGGGGACACCCACAGGGTGATGTTCTTCTGGCACATGGTGGGCAACAAGCTGGTAACCTTTTTCTCGAACATGCTCACCAACCTCAACCTGACGGACATGGAGACCTGCTACAAGG
>JBHHVK010000253.1:0-2621 GCA_046754205.1 Thermodesulfobacteriota bacterium | reverse complement strand
CGAAGACGCTCCATACAGGAAGGCCAAGATAGTCGCAACCCTCGGCCCGGCCACGAGCTCGGCGGAAATGGTCGAAAGGCTCGTCACCGCGGGGATGAACGTGGCGCGCTTAAACCTCTCCCACGGCACCATCGACGACCACCGGCGGATGATAGCCACCGTCAAGGAGGTCTCAAAGAGGCTCGCCGCCCCGGTTGGCATACTCCTCGACCTACAGGGCCCGAGGATAAGGACCGGGACCCTGCCGGGAAAGGCCTTGAAGCTCGAGGCCGGCCAGAAGATATCCATCGCGCCCGAGGGGTCCGCCATCGAGGGGCCCTTTATAACCACCAACTACACCGGGCTCGCCGGCGACGTAACCCCCGGCGCGAGGGTCCTCATAGACGACGGGCTCGTGGAACTGAGGGTCATTGGGGTTGGGGGGGGCACGGGCGGCGTCGTCGAGTGCGAGGTCGTCTTCGGCGGGACCGTGGGCGAGCGCAAGGGGATGAACCTGCCGGGCGTGGACGTCTCGGCCCCGTCGCTCACCGAAAAGGACATGGAGGGGATCGGGCTCGCCGTGGAAAGCGGCGTGGACTACGTGGCGCTCTCCTTTGTAAGAAAGGCCTCGGACGTTACCGGCCTCAAGGGTCTCCTCGCCGAGAGGGGCGCGGAGATACCGGTCATAGCCAAGATAGAGAGGGCCGAGGCGGTGGAAAACCTCACGGAAATCCTCGACGCCTCGGACGGCGTGATGATAGCGAGAGGCGACCTCGGCGTGGAGCTATCGGCCGAGAAGGTCCCGGTCCTCCAGAAGAGGATAATCGAGGCGGCGGGCGGGGCGGACAAGGTGGTGATAACCGCCACCCAGATGCTCGACTCCATGGTCGCCAGCCCCAGGCCCACGAGGGCCGAGGCCTCGGACGTGGCCAACGCCGTCTTCGACGGCACCGACGCGCTGATGCTCTCCGAAGAGACCGCCGTGGGCCGCTACCCCGTCGAGGCGGTGGAGATGATGGTGAGGATAGTAATGGAGGCCGAGGGGGCGTCGCCCGGGAGGTTCGAGCTACTGAGAAGGCGCGAGGGCCTGCCGGACTCCTTCGCAAGGGCCGTGGCCTGCGCGGCCGCCGCCGCCGCGGGCGAGGTGAGGCCCAGGGCCATTGTCGCCTTCACCCAGACCGGGGACACGGCCCTGATGCTCAGCAAACTGAGGCCCCGCCCGCCGATAGTCGCCTTCACCAACGTGGCCGGCACCGTCGGAAGGCTTACGCTCGCCTGGGGCGTGACCCCCGTGGGGATAGACTTCGGCGAGCACACCGACGAGATGATATGCCGGGGCGAGGCGGCGCTCCTCGACGGCGGGTTCGCGGCGTGGGGCGACAGGGTCGTCATAGTCTCGGGGACGAGGGTCGGCATGAGGGGGGCCACCAACATGATGAAGATAGACTGGATAGGCTCCGAAGAGTGCCGGGTCCATCTCAAGGGTGATTACGGCGGGCCGAAAGGGCAGGCTTGAGGAGGGGCCGGGGGGGGCCGCAGCCCCCCCCCACGCCCCCCCGGCCCGCCCGTTACTTGCCGGGCTCTTCGTAGGTAAGGAGCCTGACTATGCCGATCGTCTCGCCGGAGAGGCCCGTCGTTATGGAGTCGCTCGTGCCGATGACCTTCTTGACTCCCTTCGACGAGATAAACTCGTTCACCAGCCGGTCGAGGGCGTGTATCTCGTCCATCACGTGAAAGATCTTGAGCTGAGATGTAAAGGTCTTTACCTTTATCACTTCTCCACCTCCTCTGTCTTTTCAGGGCTTGCCGGGGGCCTAACGGATGTAGGCCTCGGTCACGTATCTGCGCATCATCCTGTGCGTGTTGAAGTAGTAGGCGACCTTGCCGATGGCGTTCTGCATCATCCCCTGCCAGGCCGCGCGGTCGTCGTAGTACGTGGGTATCACGTGTCCTTCGAGCTTTGCGTAGAGGTCGGCGGCGTCCGCCTCGTCCTTGCTCTCGGTGAGCGTCGTCTCCGTCGGGCTCGGCCCGATGGACCAGCCCGTGTAGCCCTCCATGTGCCCCTCTATCCACCAGCCGTCGAGTACGCTGAAGTTGAGTACCCCGTTGTGGGCGGCCTTCATCCCGCTCGTGCCAGAGGCCTCCCTCGGGCGCATGGGCGTGTTGAGCCAGACGTCCACGCCGGCGACCATCATGGCGGCCAGGTCCATGTTGTAGTTCTCCAGGAAGACTATCTTCACGTCTCCTGCGAGCTCTTCGGCCATCCTGAAGATCATCTCGATGTTCTTCTTGCCGGCGTAGTCGCGGGGATGGGCCTTGCCGGCGTAGACGAACTGCACCTTGCCCGAGCATATCTTTCTGAGGCGCTCAATGTCGTGGAAGAGGAGGCCGGCGCGCTTGTAGGCCGTGGCCCGCCTGGCGAACCCGATGGTGAGGGTTTCGGGGTCGAGCCCCGCGTCGGTCCTGCCGTTGACGTAATCGATGAACTTCTTCTTCTCCACCATGTGGGCCTGCCATATCTCCTCGCCGGGTATCCTGTCCACGCGGACGAATATCTCCGGCTCGTTGGCCCATCCGGGGAAGTACATGTCGTATAGCCGGGCGAAGCTCTCCGACGTCCAGGTGAAGGAGTGAACCCCGTT
>JBHHVK010000252.1:0-2627 GCA_046754205.1 Thermodesulfobacteriota bacterium | reverse complement strand
AGTTCCACTGGCTGAGCCTGGTGTAGTGGCGCACCGTGTCTATCTCCGAGACCTCGGGGAAGCCCGGGATGTCATCCCTCAGAAGCCCCGCCGGTATCCTCGCGGCCGGGTCGGCCTCGGGCACGTCGTTTTCCACCGGCTCCACGCCGCGTCTTCCCGGCGAGGACTTGTCGAATATGAGCGGCTCTTCGAGCAGGAGCCCGAGCTTTTCTTCCTTCATCGTATTTTATGTGCTTCCCTGTTGGTTTACCGGGCTTTTCGAAAAAATAAAAAAAGCCGCGCTTCACACGGCGTGGTCTCCGGCATGGGAAAGGCCCTCAGGCGAGGCAGCCCGCAAGCGCCCCGGCGAACTCCTCGATCTCCTCCCTTGTGTTCATCTCCGTTGCGGCCACCAGCGCGTGGCGCGTTAGCCCGGGGTAGAACCCGCCGAGGGCGAGCCCGCCGACGATGCCCTTTTCGAGCAGCCGGCCGAGGACCGGCTCCGGGGCCTCCGGGAACCTTACGGTGAACTCGTTGAAGGTCGCCCCCGTAAAGGCCGCTTCCACGCCCGCCACCGAGGTCAGCCTTTCAGAGAGGTATGCCGCCTTGGAGAGGTTTACCAGGGCGAGCTTCCTGAGCCCTGCCTTGCCGATGCTCACCAGGTGGATGGCCGCCGCGAGCGCGCAGAGGCCCTGGTTGGAGCAGATGTTGCTGGTGGCCTTGTTGCGCCTTATGTGCTGCTCCCTCGTGGCCAGGGTGAGGCAGAAGGCGCGTTTGCCGTCGTGGTCCACGGTCCGGCCCACGAGGCGGCCCGGCATGTGGCGGACGAACCTGTCCTTTGTGGCCATGAACCCGAGATAGGGCCCGCCGAAGTTCAGGGCCGCGCCGAAGGACTGGTTCTCGCCGACGGCTATATCGGCGCCGAGCTCGCCGGGGGGCCGCAGGAGCCCGAGGGATACGGGCTCGGTCACCACGACGACGAGGAGACCCTTTCTGGCGTGGACCGCCCGGGCGAGGTCTTCGAGGTCCTCGAGGCACCCGAAGAAGTTCGGGTGCTGCACCACGAGCGCCGCCGGGTCCGCACCGAGGGCCTCTTCGGCCGCCGCCGCGGGCGTCCTGCCCGTCTCCGGCGAGAAGGCTATCTCGCTTACGTGGTCGCCCGCGCCGGAGAGATAGGTCTTGAGGGTCTGGCGGTACTCCGGGTGCAGGGCCGAGCTTACGACGACCCGGTCACGACCCGTTACGCGCCTGGCCATGAGCACGGCCTCGGCCACGGAACTGGCCCCGTCGTAGAGCGAGGAGTTCGATACGTCCATGCCGGTCAGCTGGCAGACCAGGGTCTGGTACTCGAATACGGCCTGGAGCGTGCCCTGGCTTACCTCCGGCTGGTAGGGGGTGTAGGCGGTGGAGAACTCCGACCTCGATGCGAGCGCGTCCACGACGGCCGGGACGTAGTGGTTGTACGCCCCCGCGCCCAGGAAGCTCGAATACTCGTCCACCGGGGTGTTTTTCGACGCGAGCCTTGAAAGCTCTCCGGCCAGTTCCTGCTCCGCGAGCCCGCCGGGAAGGTCCAGAGGCCCGGCGGCCCTGAGTTCGGCGGGTATCACCCGCTCGAGGAGCTCCTCTATCGTCGATATCTTGCAGGCCCCGAGGATCCTTGCCACGTCCTCCGGGGTATGGGGGATGTAGGGCACTTGGTTACTTCTCTTCCTCTATGAAGCTCTGGTACTCTTCGGCCGTCAGGCAGTCCGCGAGGTCCTCTTCGCCCGCCCCTTCCACCTTGATCATCCAGGCGTCCCCGTAGGGGTCCTCGTTGATGACCTCAGGGCTGTCTACGATGGCGTCGTTCACCTCGCTCACGGTGCCGCTCACCGGGGAGTAGAGGTCGGATACCGCCTTTACGGACTCCACCACCCCGAAGGGTTCGCTCTTGGTGACGGCGCCCCCTTCCTGGGGCAGTTCCACATAGACCACGTCTCCGAGCGAGTCCTGGGCGTAGTCGGTTATCCCTACGGTGACCCCGTCGCCCTCGACCTTCACCCACTCATGTTCCTTGGTGTACTTAAGGTCCTTCGGGAAATCCATCTGTTGCTCTCCTTTCCTTGCGGTGGATACTTTATCGTCCCTTTGCCGCGCAGGCGTTAAATGCCGGGTTTGTGGCCGCTCAGGCCGGTACGGTAGAGTTTGCCCGTCTCTTCCGTGACATCACAGGCCTCTTTTCTGTCGTAGAAGGGGGTCTTCACGACCCTGGCCCCGGTGGGCCGCCCCCTTATGATTACGTCAAGCTCAGTGCCCGGCCGGCTGAGGTCCGGGGTCACGTAGGCCATGCCGATGCCTTTCTTGAGCGACGGCGACATGGTGCCGCTCGTTACGCTTCCGACGGTCTTTCCCTCCAGGGCCACCTCGTAGCCGGTCCTCGGTATCCCGGACCCGGTAATCTCCAGGCCCACGAGGGTCCTGCTTACGCCCTCGGCGGCCTGCCTTGCGAGCGTCTCCCCGCCGATGAAGCCGGGCTTGCCGAGGGCCACGAACCTCCTGTGGAGTCCGGCCTCGACCGGGGTCGTGGCCTCGTCGAGCTCAAAGCCGTAGAGCGGGTATCCCATCTCGAGCCTCAGGGTGTCGCGCGCGCCGAGCCCGGCCGGGAGTAT
>JBHHVK010000251.1:0-2628 GCA_046754205.1 Thermodesulfobacteriota bacterium | reverse complement strand
AAGGAGGAGCAGTACAAGATACGGTCCATGTACTCCTGCCCGATATTCTTCGGCGGGGAGCCCTTCGGGGTCTTGAACGCCCAGACCGTCGTAAGAAGGGAGTTCACCGAAGACGAGAAGAGTTTCGTGGCCGTCGTGGCCAATCTCATCCTCGGCGCCGTCAAGATGCGCAAGAAGGATTGACCCCGGGGTCCTTTCCGATGCGTCACAACCCCGCCACAAGGCCCACGGCCGGCGCCACGGCCGGAAGACCGGAGCGGCGCCGGGGCGCCGATGAGTCCGGGTTCTGCCTCCTGCCGGTCCTCTTCGTGGTCCTCGTAACGGCGGCCATAGTCGCCTATTACCTCTACACCCGCGTGCCCGTGGGGCAGGGCGGGGCTTCCACCGTCGCTGCCGACACGCCCTCCGCCGCCCCCGCCGCCCCCGACGCCGCTCATTCCTCCATGCCCCCCGGTTTGGTGACGGCCCGGGGACCGCTTCGACCCGTCCCGCCCGCGTCCACACCGGGCGACGCCGGGGGCGAGGTCCGTAGCGCCCTTGCCGTGGGCGACTACGAAAGGGCGGTCGAGCTTCTGAGGGCGGAGCACGGAAGGTCCGGCGCGCCGCGGGCGCGAAGGCTCCTCGTATCGAGCCTCAACTCCCTTGCCGTAAATAGGTTCAACTCCGGCCGCGCAGCCCAGGCCAGGGACCTGCTCGTCGAGGCCGCGGGGCTCATCGGAAGCCCAGTGGACGATCGGGAGAGGGGGGTATTCGTAAACCTCGCCACGGTCTCGCTCTCCACCGGAGACCTCGATGCGGCCGATGCCGCCCTCGGCCTCGCGGGCCCGGGCGATAGGACCGACAGGCTCAAAAAGGCCATCTACATCGAAAGGGCCAGGGCGGACTACGAAAAGGGGGACCTCGGCTCGGCGCTGGCCCACTACGAAAGGGCCCTTTCCCTCGACCCAGGGGACGCGCGCCTGAAGGCGGATGTCGAAAGGCTCCGCTCGAAGGCGGACCAGAACAGGGGGATGACCACCAAGCGGGGCAGACACTTCACCATAAGGTACGAGGGCGGCGAGAACGCGGTGGCCGGGCACCTCATAGGGCTCCTACTCGAAGAGGCCTACTTCAAGGTCGGCCGTGACCTCGGCTACTACCCCGACGACGCGGTCAAGGCGCTCCTGTACTCCGCCGAGAGGTTCAGGGACACCACCAGGAGCCCCTCCTGGGCCGGGGCCATCTACGACGGCGCCATAAAGGTCCCCGCCGGGGGGCTCACGGAGAAGACCTCGGCCCTCGAGAGGGTCATCTTCCACGAGTACACCCACGCCCTCGTACACAGGCTCAGCAGGGGGCGAGCCCCCATGTGGCTCAACGAGGGGCTCGCCCAGTACGAGGAGGGCCCCAATTACTCGAACCCACGGGGCCTCGCGGGTGTGAAGGGGGTCTCGCTGCGGGCCCTTGAGGGGTCCTTTACGGGCTACGGTTCGCAGGACGCCCAGAGGGCCTACGCCGTAAGCCTCTCGGCGACCTCCTATATCATAGACCGCTACGGCATCTCGGCGGTAAAGAGGATACTCGTGGACCTCGGCCGAGGGGCCTCGCTTGAAGGCGCCATCCGCTCGGCGCTCTACATCTCCTATGACGAGCTCGAAAGGGGCTGGTCGGGCTCTCTCGGCAGGTGACGCCGTCCGGAAAAATTGTAAAGAATCCCGGGGGCCACCGATAAGTCTTTAAAAAACCCGTCTCTCATGCTAATATTTCAGGAGCCAAACAAACCGGAGGTGTTGATAGAGCCATGACAAAAGAAAAGACCATACCCCTTTACGTGAAAAAGCTCTTTGCGGCCGCGCTCTTCGCGGTCATCCCCGCGGTCCTCGTCCTCTCCCTTTCAGGGTGCGGCGGAGGCGAGAAGAAACCCGCTCCCAAGGCCAAGGCCGCTCCGGCCGCCACGGAGGCCGCACCGGCGGAGTCCGGCGCGGCGAAGCTGCCCGAGGGGCACGCTCAGATAGACAAGTTCGCCGAAGACATCCAGAAGATGAGCCACTCGAACATAAAGACCTCCAAGGAGCTCAGTCTCTCCGACGAGGTCAAGGCCAAATGGAAAGATGTCACCCTCGACATTACGGACTTTGCCTCCAGGCAGACGGCGAGCGTCAAGTTTGAGGTAGGCTCCACCGTCAAGCTCAACGACGAGGGCGCAAGGCTCCACGTCGTGGCCTTCGTGCCGGACTACGCCATCGTGGAGGACAGGATAGAGTCCCGCTCCAACGAGCCGGTCAACCCCGCCGTGCTCATCGAGCTCCTCGATGGCGACAAGGTCGTCACCAGGGGCTGGGTCTTCAGGGACTTCCCTGACTTCAACTCCTTCAACGACCAGAGGTTCGGCGTGGCGCTCGCCGCACCCGCCGCAAAGGACGGCAAGCCGGCCGAGTAGCCGAGGGGCGGCCGCGGCGTCAAATCCTTTTGACATCGCGCCCCGGATGTGGTTTAGTTAAAGGCCCGGGGCCCGGGGCTCGAGTGGTCGGCCGGTCCGGGCGGCGGCCCCCCAGGGGCCGCAAGCCCCTTGTCGGTTTTCTTCAGTTGCCGACCGTTACGGAGAGATGCCCGAGTGGCTGAAGGGGGCTGACTCGAAATCAGCTGTAC
>JBHHVK010000250.1:0-2630 GCA_046754205.1 Thermodesulfobacteriota bacterium | reverse complement strand
ACCCTTCAACACCCTCTCGGACTGGCTGAAGAAAAGGTTCGGCTGCAGGGTCTTCAAGGTCACCCTCGACGGCGGCTTTACCTGCCCCAACCGCGACGGCTCGGTAGGCACGGGCGGGTGCGTCTACTGCGAGCCCTCGGCCCTTGCGCCAGCGGCCCGGCCCGGCCCCGGCGCGTCCATCGCCGACCAGCTCACCGTGGGCATGGAAAAGGTCGGAAGCCGCTACAAAGCGAAAAAATTCATCGCCTACTTTCAGATGAACACCAACACCTACGCCCCCGCCGAGGTCCTCAGGGAGACCTACGGACCTGCCCTCTCCCACCCCGACGTCGTCGGGCTCGCCGTCTCCACCCGCCCGGACTGCCTCGGACCCGACGTCCTCGACCTCCTATCGGAGATAAGGACGAAAAAACACCTCTGGGTGGAGCTCGGCCTCCAGACGGCGGACGACGCCGTCCTTGAAAAGATCAACCGGGGCCACACGGCCCGGGACTTCGCCGACGCCGTCGGGAGCCTCGGGGACCGCGGCATAGACGTCTGCGCCCACGTAATAGCGGGCCTCCCGGGCGAGGCCGCCGCCGGGCTCCTCAATACCGTCGGGCTCATCTCGACCCTCGGGGTGTGGGGCGTAAAGTTCCACCAGCTGCAGGTGCTCCGGGGCGCGCCGCTTGAAACGCTCTACAACCGGGACAAGGTGCCGGTCCTCGGCCTTGAAGAGTACTGCTCCGCCGTGGTAGAATGTATTGAAACGCTCCGGCCCGACGCGGTGGTGCACAGGCTCAGCGGCGACGCGCCCGGGGGCCTGCTCCTCGCGCCGCGCTGGGGCGCCAACAAGTTCATCATAACCGAAAGGGTCGTCGAGATGATGGCCCGGAGGGGGACCCGCCAGGGCTCGGCGTACAGGCAGCCCCCCACACCACAGGCCCGCAGCCATGTATACCGATGAAGAGCTGAAAGAGGAAGACAGGCGGATAAGACGCCTCAGGCGCATGGTGGACTTTACCATCGCCCTCATCCTCCAGAGCGACATGGATGTCGAGGAGGCCTCGACCCACGCCGCCGGCGCGCGGGAGTTCGCCACCAGGCTCTTCCCGGGAAAGGGAGACGTCTTCGACCTCATCTACGCTCCGAGGCTCAGGCGCGTCCTCGCCGACAAGTACAGGCTCAACTGAGACGCACCCGGCCCGGGCGATGGAAAAACCCCGGGATTGTGGTATGCTACGAATGCGGGGAGCCTTGGGCTTCCCTTAATCAATCTCAAGCGGAATCACGCGCGGAAAGGCGGAAAAAGAAACAGATGGGAGACCCTCGCACCAGAAAACTCGCGTCCATACTCGTAAACCACTCGCTGAAGGTAAGAAAGGGGGACGTGGTCCTCATAGTCGCCTCCTCGGAGCTCGCAAAGCCGCTCGTCCTCGACGTCTTCATCGAGGTGATGGCCGCCGGCGGACACCCGATGACCAGCATAGGCTTGGAGGAGACGCAGAACATCTTCTACGCCCTCGCCTCCAAGGCGCAGATCGAACACTTTCCGAAGACCAGGATGTACGAGGCCAAGAACGTCGACTGCGTGGTGAACATCCGGGCCACGGCGAACAAGAAGGCCCTTTCAAACGTGGACCCGGGAATCCTGAGCAAGAGGACCAGGGTGCTGCGCCCCATCGGCGAGGAGATAGTCAACAGAAAGAGGTGGGTGCTTACGAACTTCCCCACCAACTCGCTCGCCCAGGAGGCCGATATGAGCCTCGCCGAGTACGAGGACTTCCTCTACGGCGCCACCAACATCGACTGGAAGGGCGTCAAGGCCGAGGAGATGAAGCTCAAAAGACGCCTTGACCGGGCCGGCGAGGTCAGGATAAAAGGCAAGGAGACCGACCTCACCCTCGGCATAAAGGGGAGAAAGGGCATACCCTGCTACGGCGACCGCAACATGCCCGACGGAGAGGTCTTCCTCTCACCTGTGGAGGACTCGGCCGAGGGACACATATACTACGACATGCCCGCCATCTACCAGGGCCGGGAGGTTACGGGAGTAAGGCTCAGGTTCAGCGCCGGAAAGGTGGTCGACGCGAGCGCCGAGAAGAACGAGGAATTCCTCACGGCCATGCTCGACACGGACAAGGGCGCGCGCTACCTCGGAGAGCTCGGCATAGGCGTCAACTACGGCATAAAGAAGTTCAGCAAGGACATACTCTTCGACGAGAAGATAGGAGGCACCATACACCTCGCCGTGGGCCGCTCCTATGAGGACGCCGGGGGAAAGAACATCTCGGCCATACACTGGGACATGGTAAAAGACCTCCGCAAAAACGGCGCCATCTACCTCGACGGCAAGATGATACAGAAAAACGGAAAATTCCTCTTCTGATGCTGACTTGAAGACTGCGGCAGAGGGGGCGGGTTCCCCCAACCCCTAAACCCCACCCGCCCTCTCGCGCCGCACCCTGCGCCACCCCTCGACTGATCCATACCGAAAGGCATTCTTATGAGGGAAACTTTTTATAAAAAGTTTCCCTCAAACTCCTTTCAAAAATTTTTAATTAGCTGGTCCGGGCGCCCCCCCTTGGAAGGGGGGGCGCCCGGACCAATTAAAAGTCTTTGAGGGGGTATGGGGGAACTTTCTACAGAAA
>JBHHVK010000249.1:0-2632 GCA_046754205.1 Thermodesulfobacteriota bacterium | reverse complement strand
CGTGCCATCTCGCGTAATGGCTGCCTACGAAGCCGGCTATGATCCTCAGAGTGAAGGTGACCGCGAAGACGTATCCGAAATAGACATGGATGGTGTTTATCGGCTCCCGCAGCGCCTTTTCCACCCCGAGGTACTCCATGCCCTCCTTGCCGAGCATCAGAAGGGCGAGCGTGAGTATCAGAAAGGCGTTCACCCAGTGAAGCACCCTGATCTCCCAGCCCCAGACGTGGACGACCACGCGTTCTTGATTGCTATTCTCAGACTCCATATCCTCTCCTTCCGGTCGAATCGTCTACTCCGGCGGCCCGCGGCCCGGCTCCACCAATTATAACCGAACCCTCTTCCCCGTCAAGAAGCGAGTGCCGGTCTGCCCCCCGCTTGACAATCCGACCCTGTAAAGATTAAAAGATGTTAGGGCGTTACTACATATTATTACGGAAAAGATTAGAGAAAGATTAAAACAAACCTGCTCCCGAAAAAAAATCCCACGCCCTCAAAGAGGACCCCATGACACCAGCTGAGCTCGCGGGCCGTATAGACCAGACGCTCCTCGCCCCGGAGGCCACCCGGGCGGACGTGGAGAGGTTCATCGACGCCGCCCTCGCTTACCCCTTCGCCACCCTCTGCGTGCCGCCCTGTTACGTGGGACTCGCCGCGAGGAAACTGCGGGGAAGCCCCGCGGGCGTGACGACGGTGGCCGGCTTCCCGCTCGGGTACGCCACGGCCGGGGCGAAACTCTTCGAGGCGCGTACCGCCGCCGACCGGGGCGCCACGGAGATAGACGTGGTAATGAACGTCTCGGCCTTCAGGTCCGGCGAAGAGGGCGTCGTGGCCGACGAGATATCCGCCATAGTCCGGGCCCTGCCCGGGGTGGCGGTAAAGGTGATAATAGAGGCCTGCTACCTCACGGACGCCGAAAAGGTCCGCGCCTGCGGGATCATAGCCTCGGCCGGAGCGGCCTTTGTGAAGACCTCCACGGGGTACGGGCCGGGCGGGGCCACGGCCTCCGACGTAAGGCTTCTCCGCCGGGCCTGCGGACGCCGGCTCGGGGTGAAGGCGGCCGGGGGCATAAGGACCACGGCCGAGGCTATCGCCATGATAGAGGCCGGGGCCGACAGGATAGGCACGAGCGCCGGGGTGAAGATAATCGAGGGGCTCTGAAGGACCCCCGCCCCACCCGGCCCCGGAGGCATAAAAACCTTACCTAACCCGTTTCAAAGGCCATGACGAAAAATCCTGACACTGTATGAGACCTGGCGCATCACCGTAAATATAAAAACCCTTTATCAGCCGGCGGCCTTTGTAGTATCATCTAACGGATGACCAGACGCCTAAGTATATATATTTTCAACGAGATAGCGGTCCCGTTCCTCCTCTGTCTGGCGATACTGACGGCCACGGCCCTCCTGACGAAGGTCATCAAAATAGTGGAGCTGATGCTGACCCACGGCATCGGCCCCTCCTTCATCTTCTGGTTCATCCTCTCCGTTTCGCCCTCCTTCCTCATATACACCATCCCCATAAGCTTTCTCGCCGCCGTCCTCGTGGCCTTCACCAGGCTCAGCTCGGACTGCGAGATAATCGCCATGAAGGCCTCGGGGCTGAGCCTCTTCACCCTCATGCGTCCGGTCCTGGCCCTTGCCTCCGCGGTCTTCATCGTGGGGCTCGTCTTCACCGCCTACCTCTTCCCCTGGGGCAACTTCAACATCAAGAGGCTCCTCTACGACGTCGGCCAGACCGGGTTCACCGCGGCCATCGAGGAGAAGACCTTCTACGACAGGTTCAGCGGCACGGTCCTGTACGTTGACCACTTCCACCAGGAAACGGGCAAGATGGAGGGGGTCTTTATATCAAAAGACGAGGGGAAGGGCGGCACCACGGTATTCCTGGCGCCCAGGGGGGTCATAGCGCCTTCGGTGGGCGGGTCCGTCTACCTGAAGCTCTATGACGGCACGGTGCACAGGGACAGGGGGGACGCCTACCACCTGGCCGACTTCGCGAGCTATACCATAGAACTCAGGCTCGCCGGAGGGGGGCCCCCGGCGGCGGACGCCGGGGGCAGGACCAACAGGGAGCTCTACCCCGGGGAGCTCGCCGAGAGGGTGCGGCAGGTGCGCGAGATGGGCCGGGACCCCGCGCCCTACGTCATCGACCTGCACAAGAGGTTCGTCCTGCCCGCCTCGGTCTTCGTCTTCGCGCTCATCGGCGTGCCGCTGGGGGTGCAGAGGGTAAGGACGGCCCGCTTTACCGGATTTTTCACGGCCCTCGGGGTGGTGCTCCTGTACTACCTCGTCTCCACCGCACTCGAGGCCCTGGGCGAGAACGGCACGCTACCTCCGGTAATAGCGGTGTGGGGCTCGAACATCATCTTCGCCGCCGCGGGGGCCTACGTATTCTACAAGGCCGCCCATGACTCCCCCATGGGCTTCATGGCCGTCCTGAGGCGCGCGGGCGTACTCGACGGGAGAAGGGAGGCGCGCGCACACCGGCCATGAAGGTGCTCGATAGGTACATACTCGGCGAGTTCACGAAGCTCCTGGTCATGGCCGTGGCGGCCTTCATAATCCTCTTCGTCGTCGTGGACGTCTTCGAGAATATGGACGACCTCATGGAGCGGGGCGTGCCGCTCGGC